>JAGXGV010000033.1 GCA_024636635.1 Puniceibacterium sp. | reverse complement strand
TTGACGTAGAAATATTACTGTGAAATTTTTCATCCGTCTCAACCCGCTCCAATCCCAGAAAATCAAAAATCAACTGAAGCGTAGCTGTTTGATCAGTTACAAAATCCTCGAATTTCAGGATGTGAATTCGGGAAAGGTCAAAAACATCAAGGTAAGCCGAGATCTGGTAATGATAGAGGCTTGTCTGGAAGAATGATTGGAGTTCGGTATTTTCCTGGATCACCAGCGCGTCGAAAGATTCTGCCCCATGTCTGCCCACTACATGCCTGTGGGCCGACATGATCCTGTCGAACGGGTTGCGCAGAATATAAATTAGCTTGATGTCGGGTGACATCTGTTTCATGCGGGTCGGCAGGTCCAGCCTCCGGCTGCCGTCCTTAATGGTATAGGGCGTCGAAGATTCGCCAAAAACCTGCTGGCCGTTGTACCCTTTTAGCATGTAATTTTTCAGAAGGGTTTCGTGATCGATCGCCTTGTTGTAATTGTACCGCCGCATACGGGCGACCATTTCTTTTTGCGGAAAGAAGTATGCCGGTTCTTTCACTGGTGCGGACATGAAAATGTTAGGATGGGTATCCAGTGCCGAATGTAGGCTGGTCGTGCCGCATTTCTGGGAGCCTATCAGCGCCAAGTTCGGAACGCTTAATGCCATAATTCACTCCTTAATTTTCGTGTTACTACAACATACTGAGGCACTCAACAATCTCTGGAACAGCCCCTCAAAGGGGTTATCATGCATTTGATGAAACGGTTCACCCGTTTTCCAAACTGACGGGCAGGTCAAAGCCGTGCTGTTTCAGCAGGGCATGACGCTGTGCGGACTTGAGATCCTCGGCCACCATCTCCTCGCACATCTCCTGGGTGGTGATCTGCGGCGTCCAGCCCAGTTTCTCCTTGGCCTTGGCGGGGCTGCCCAGCAGGGTCTCGACCTCGGCGGGGCGGAAATACTGCGGGTCGATGCGCAGGATCACGTCGCCGGGTTTGACGCCCGGCGCCTTGTCGCCGGTCACATCGGTCACAACGGCCTTTTCGTTCAGCCCCTCGCCCTGAAAATCGAGGGTGATGCCCAGATGCGCCGCCGACCAGGTGACGAACTGGCGCACGGAATACTGCACGCCCGTGGCGATGACAAAATCGTCCGGCACATCCTGCTGGAGCATCATCCACTGCATGCGCACATAATCCTTGGCATGACCCCAGTCGCGCAGGGCGTCGATATTGCCCATGTAGAGACAGCTTTCCAGGCCCTGGGCGATGTTGGCCAGGCCCCGCGTGATCTTGCGCGTCACGAAAGTCTCGCCACGGCGCGGGCTCTCGTGGTTGAACAGGATGCCGTTGCAGGCATACATGCCATAGGCCTCGCGGTAATTGACCGTAATCCAGTAGGCATACATCTTGGCCACCGCATAGGGGCTGCGCGGGTGGAAGGGCGTCGTCTCGGTCTGGGGGATCTCCTGCACCAGACCATAAAGCTCCGAGGTCGAGGCCTGGTAGAACTTCGTCTTCTTCTCGAGCCCCAGAAAGCGGATCGCCTCGAGCAGGCGCAGGGTGCCCAGGGCGTCCACGTCCGCAGTATATTCCGGCGCCTCGAAGGACACGGCGACATGGCTCTGCGCGCCAAGGTTATAGACCTCGTCGGGCTTCACTTCGGACAGGATGCGGGTCAGATTGGAACTGTCGGTGAGATCGCCGTAATGCAGTTTCAGCAGCGGGCGGGTTTCATGCGGATCCTGGTAGATGTGGTCGATCCGCTGGGTGTTGAACAACGAGGCGCGCCGCTTGATCCCGTGGACTTCGTAGCCCTTTTCCAGAAGAAACTCGGCAAGATAAGAGCCATCCTGCCCTGTGATGCCTGTGATAAGGGCCTTTTTGCGCATGCTGTCATCCACTCAAGTGTCAAGAACCTGTCGGATACCCCTGCCCGCTCAATTTCCGGGCAGACCGTCCGTAAACTTAGCCTGAGCCACTAGCAAGGCTCACCAAGGCACGCAAGCGCTATCCCCCCGGGCAGCGGGCCCCTTGTGGCCCACGCGGATCGCTGCCTAAACTGCCCGCAAAAGAGGCGATGGAACGGAACCCGATGACAGCCACAAGAGGCCCGGACCAAGGGGCGCGAGCGCCGGAGCGCGGCACAAACCCGCCGCCGGAGCGCGACACAGACCCGTCGCGGAAACGCGAGCCCGACCCGGCAGAGGAACTGTCGGCGATCCTGGCGCAGGAGGCGCCGCTGGCGGACCGGTTGCGGCATCTGCTGCTGGCCTGCACCGGCCGGGGCCTGGCCGCGGGAGAAGTGGCGCAGTTGCTGACCGGGCTGATGGGTGCCGAATCGCGCGACCGCGCCGGCCTAACCGCCCAGGTGCAGAGGGCGCAGTTCGAGGCGCAGCTGCTGCGCAGGGCCGCGACCCCCGCCCCCGACCGCCTGACCGGCGATGCCCGCGCCATGGGCCTGCTTCTGGCCAAGACGCTGACCGCCCTGCCCAGGAACAGGCGGGCGGCCCTGTTCGACGCCCCGGCCTACCTTGCGGCCAATCCCGATGTGGCCGCGGCCGGTGCCGATCCGCTGGCGCATTACCTGTCGAGCGGCGCGGCAGAGGGGCGTATTCTCCGCGATCTGGGGGCCTATGCGCCGGGGGCCTATGCGGATGATCCGCGCCCCGCGACCCTGGCGGGGCTGGGTGCGGTGACGCGCCCCGGTTTTGTCACCGAATTTCCCGCGGCCCTGCGCGAAGCGGCGCTGAGGGGGGCGGGACGGGACGGGCGCGCCATCAGCGTGGTGATGCCTGCCTGGAACCGCGCCCATGTGATCGCCCGGGCGGTCAGTTCGGCCCTGTTGCAGTCGCGCGCCCCGCGCGAGGTGATCGTGGTCGACGACGGCAGCACCGACGGCACGGCGGCGCGCTTGCGCGCACGCTTTGCCGCACCGCTGGCCGAGGGGCGGCTGGTGCTGATCGAGGGGCCGCATGTCGGCGTGGCGGCGGCGCGCAACGCCGGGCTTGCCGCGGCGCAGGGCGAGATCATCGCCTATCTCGACAGCGACAACACCTGGGAGCCAGACCATCTGCTGTTCGCCTGCGCCGGGCTGACCAAAGCGGTCGGCCATGGGACAGGTGGTGGATCAGGCCCCTGGGCGGCGCCCCCCGCCCTGGCCTATACGGCCCTGTGCAGGCACAATCTGGACAGCTGCTGGAGCGATATCCTGTTCCGCCGCTTCGACCGCACCGCCCTGGAGAATGAGAATTACATCGACCTCAACAGCCTCGTGCACGACCGCGCGCTGTACCGCGATCTGGGCGGGTTCGATCCCGGGCTCACGCGATTCGTGGACTGGGATCTGGTGCTGCGCTACAGCGCCGCCGCGCCTGCCGCAGCGATTCCGGTGCTGACCGGGCACTATTATATCGGTGGTGCGGGCGGGCAGGACAGCATCACCGCCCGCGAACCGGCCGAACCGAACCTCGCGCGCATCCGCGCCCGGCTGGCCGGGCAGATCCCCGCACCGGCCCCGGCAGAGACAACATGAACACGGACAACATGACCGGACCCGGCCCGCAGACACCGCGGGACGCCCCCCCCGAATGCCGCCCCGATCCGCGCGATGACCAGATCGCCACGCTGGTGGCGCAGCTGCGCCTGCTGGGCGCCCAGGCCGATGCCCTGCGCGCCGATCTGGCCCGGCGCGATACCGAGATCGCCGAACTGAGCGCCCGGCTGATCGAGACCGAAGCCCGCCCGGCCGACCCCCGCGGGCTGTGGTCCCGGCTCAGGCGGCGCTGAGTCCGGTCATGGTCACCCCGGACCCCTTTGCAGAGCTGCTGCGCCAGAGCGGCCTGTTCGACGCCACCTGGTATCTGCGGCGCTATGGTGACGTGGCGCAGGGGCGGCTGGACCCCTGGGCGCATTTTCTGCGGCTTGGTCATGGGCTGGGGCGGGCGCCGGGGCCGCAATTCTGCCCCCGCGCCTATCTTGCCGCCCATCCGGACGTGGCCGCGGCCGACGCCGATCCGCTGCGCCACTACCTGACGCGGGGCCGGGCCGAGGGGCGCACGCTGCGGCCCGCCACCCAAGTCGGCCAGACCGTCCAGACCAGCCAGAGCCGGGCCGTCCATCTGCGCAGCCTGATGGAAACGGGTGGGTTGGAAGAGGGACCGCCCGAGGCGCTCGCCACTCTGGCCGGGGCGGAGCCGCCCGATCCGGTGGCCCGTCAGGCGCTGGCCCTGCGGGCGCTGCGCCGGGGCGACCCGGCCGGGGCAGCGCGCTGGCTGGACGGTCTCGGGCACGGCATGGCCCCGCTGCGCCTGATCGCCGCCGCAAAGGCCGGCGACATGGCCTCGGCCCGGCAGATCCGGACCGAAGCCCGCGGAAGCGGCGACCTGGATCTGGCGGCGGGCCATCTCGACCCGGCGCCCGGCGCCCGGCTCGTCTGTCTCAATGCCGCACTCAGTCGGGCGGATCTGGCACCGATGGCGCTGCGGGACGGCACCGCGCCGCTGCTCGATCGGCTGATCCCCGCAAGCCCCACACCCCCCCAGGGGGCGGATGGCCCGCAAGTCAGCGTGATCCTTGCCGCGCACAATGCCGCCGCCACGCTGGACACCGCGATCGACGCCGTGCTGGGCCAAAGCTGGCGCACGCTGGAGCTGATCGTGGTGGACGATGCCAGCACAGATGCGACCCCCGCCATCGCCGCCGCGCGGGCGATGCGTGATCCGCGGCTGCGGCTGATCCGGCAGGCCCGGAACGGTGGCGCCTACGCTGCGCGCAACGCGGGTCTTGCGGTGGCGCGCGGCGCCTATGTGACGCTGCATGACGCCGACGACTGGTCCCACCCCGACCGGATCGCCCGGCAGGTGCAATTCCTGGAAGGGCGGCGCGGCTTTGCCGGGTGCCTCACGCTTCAGGCCCGGGTCACCGCCGACCTTGCCGTCAGCCGCTGGACCGGCGAGGGGCGCATCCTGCACGAGAACATGACATCGCTGATGTTGCCGCGTGCGCTGCTGACCGGGACGCTGGGGGGCTGGGACGAGATGCGCGTCTCGGCGGACGCCGAGCTGCTGCGCCGGGTGCGTCGCCTTTATGGCGCGGCATCGGTCCCGGAACTGCCCGGCGGGCCGCTGGCGCTGCAACGCGACCACGGCGGCAATGCCACGGGCGATGCGGCCACCGGCATGGGCTGGTTCTATTACGGCGCGCGGCGGGAATATTACGAAGCGCAGAGCGCCCATCACGCCAGCGCACCCACCCTGCGCTACGATGGCCGCGCGCCGTTTCCCGCCCCTGCCGTGCTGCATCCGGGCTTCGACCCCGAGGTCGAGATGCCGCTTGATCACGTCTATGCCGGTCTGCTTGGCCTGCGCAATTCGGCCTTCGAGACGCTGCTGGGCTGGCTTGACGCGGACCGCGCTGCGGGCCGGCAGGTGGGTCTTGTGCCGCTTTACGGCATGGCGCTGCCCGTGGGGGCCGGGTTGTCGGTACATCCCGCCTTGCGCGCGCGCATCGACGGCACCGCGCTGCGGGTGCTGTGTTACGGCGAACGCATCCGCTGCGACCAGCTGCGCTTTCTGCCCGGGCAGGCGGATCTGGCGAGCAGCTTGCGCTATCTGCCGCGCATCACCGTGGCGGGCGGCACGGTGATGCAGCCTTTTGCCCCCTCTGGTGGCGGTATGTCTTCCGAACCCCGCGCAGGATTGACGACACCTTAACGCGGCGTCCGGTCCCGTCAGGGTTTGGCAAGGCCTTTGCCCGGAGATTGGCCACGCGTCGCAGCCAGCCCCGGAGTGCCCCCATGCCTGACAATTCGTCCCGTCTGTCCCTGCCCTACCTCATGCCCTCGCAGGCCCAGAAACATGTCACCCACAACAGCGCGCTCGAAGTGCTGGACGTTCTGGTGCAACTGCGGCTGAACGGGCTGGACGCGATCACCCCGCCCGACTTGGCCGAGGACGGCACGGTCTATGCCCTTGGCACCGGCGCCTCCGGGGCATGGGCCGGACAGGACGGTATGCTGGCCGCCCGGGACGACGGCGCCTGGCGCTTTGTGGCAGCGCAAGAGGGCTGGCAGGTCGTGCTGCTGCCCGACGCCCTGCCCCATGTGCGCACCGCCACCGGATGGAAACCGCTTCAGGGTGCGACCCAGAACCTGGACGGGGTCGGGATCGGCACCGGATCGGATACCACCAACCGCCTGGCGGTGGCCGCTGACGCGAGTCTTTTCAGCCATGCCGGGGCCGGCCATCAGGTCAAGCTGAACAAGGCGACGGCGGGCGACACCGCAAGCCTGCTCTATAAGTCGGGCTGGTCGGGACGGGCCGAGATCGGGTTGGCGGGCAACGACGACCTGTCGGTCAAGGTCAGCGCCGATGGTAGTGCCTGGGTCACCGCTCTGGCCATCGACGGCGCCTCGGGTGCGCTGCGCCTGCCCCCCGGCGCGGCCCCGGCCGACCCGCAGGCCGGGCAGCTCTATTTCGACGCGGCCACGTCGAGGCTGCGCTGCCACGACGGCAGCTTGTGGCACGACCTGTTCTAGGAGCGGTTCCGCCGGGCCGCAGTCCACAGGGAATCCGGGAGCGGACCGGGGGCAAAGGCAAGGCCCCGCTCCGGCTGGCTCAGCGCACGGACTTTGCGCGCGCCCTGACCCAGCCGAGGAAGGCGGCATCGGGATTGCCCAGACGCGGGCGCCCGGTGTCGGCCCACCAGTCGTGCCAGACCGATTGCAGCGCGTAGACGTCCGCCCCCGGCGCAAGGCCGCGCGCGGCCTCGAGCGTGTCGGGTTTCAGCACCGGCGTGCCGCGGGTTTCGGCCACGGCGCGCGCGCGTTCGAACAGGATCAGGTCGCCCTCTTTTTCCGACATGGTGTAGTCGGGCAGATGGGCATCCTGGATCATCCGGCGGATTGCGGCGCGAAACACCCGCACCGGCGCGGTGCTGCCGGATTTCTTGTGCAGCACCCCCACCGACACGGTCCAGCCCGCCTGACGGCCGCAATGCTTGCGCGCGAGTTCGTAGACCCGCCGCTCCAGCGGTTTGCGCAAGCGGAAATAATCCCGACTCAGCGTCAGCACCGACCGCCCCAGCACCGCGCGGAACAGCCAGTCCGACAGGGTCACGGTCACGCTGATCATCCGCCCGCCGCGAGAGCGGCGCACGATCTCCCAGGCCTCGATCAGGCCAAAGCCGCGCGTCGTCTCGACCCCGCCGGTGGCGAGGTTGGTGGTGATGCGGGTGCCCGCCAGCCGCTCGAACGCCTCGCGCAGGCGGGCATAGGCATCCCCGGAGGTGTCGCGGTTGGTCGCCACCAGCAGGTCATGCGCCTTGAGGTGCAGGGTGCGGCTGACCGCGCGCCCCGCGTTCAGCCCCGCCATCAGCTGGCTCACGCAATAGATCAGCACATCCTTGTCGTGGATCGTCGCGCGCCCCTTGACCGATGGCGTGACCTCGACCTCTGTGCCGTTGTGCGCGTAGGACAGCACCCGCCGGTCGGGCCGGGTGCTGAGCGAAAAGATCGGATGTTCCATGCTGCCGAGATCGTCCTTGGGGCTGGCCCCAAACATGTCGCAGACAAAAAAATCCGCTGTCGGGTGCCGGTCGGGCAATAGCCCCCCGCTGCCGCCCGGGATCACACCTGATCCGGCCATCTGCCTGTCCTCGCCTCTGGTGCGACTGCTCTGCCGCTTTTTGACTGCCCCCGTTTTCTGATGCGATTCCGCTATCGGGGTTTCAGTGACACCTACCCTAGAGTTATCCACAGCCTGCGTCCAGCGCGGGCTGCGCGGCCAGTCATGGATCAGAGTCGCGCCTTCGGGGGATCGGAGTCGCACCAACGGGGGTTCAGAGTCGCCAGAGCAGAAAAGACAGCCATCGACGCCATAAAAACAACGGCTTTGCGCAACGGACTGTTTGGCCGTAACATATCAACTAACAAAAAATAACAACACCCGCAGGGCAAGGCACCAGGCATGGCATGTGCCACCCGCACAAAGATCATCTGAATTTGCTGGGAAAAGACGGCCATGTGAGGGTTTTGCTTTCATGTATGACGTTTTCTGTTATCCTTCGGAAAAGCGCACACATCTCAAGTAAAAGCGCGTGAGGATGAGACAGATCCACAGGACCGCAAGGTCCCGGGATCCACAGAGGACAGGCCGTGATGAAACCCGATGCCCGCGGGCCTTTGCCCCCCTATTTCAACATCGACCCCGATGCCGCCCTTGCCCACCTCGGTGAGCCTGTAACCACCAAGGGGTTCGGCGCCATCGCGCGGGCCTGCGAGGCGGGGCGCGCGGATCTGGCCAGCCGCGGGCTGGAAGAAAACGGCGCCCGCCATCTGCGGCTGTTTTCCACCTGGGAGATCACGCGCTATCTGATCCCGGTTGCCACCGGGCATTTCCGCCGGGTGCTGAAACAGAACCCCGACCTGCCCCAGGGACGATCCGAAACCGAAGGCGGCGCCAAATGGTTCACCCTGGACGAGGTGCTGGCCTTGCGCGCGCACTTCGGCACCGAAGGATCGAAGGCCAAGGAATACCTGCCCTACCGTCCCAAGGGTCTGCCGGCCAAGATGGTGGCCGTGGCCAACTTCAAGGGCGGTGTGGGAAAGACCAGCACAGCGGCGCATCTGGCGATGTCCGCGGCGCTGGACGGCTACCGGGTGCTGGTGATCGACTTGGATTCCCAGGGCTCCATGACCTCGATCTTCGGGGGCAAGGTTCAGGACGAATGGCAGACGGTGTTCCCGCTGCTGGCACGGCATTACGCGCTGCATCTGCGCGCCGAGAACCAGCGCCGGCTGGACCGGGGCGAGGCGCCGCAACCGCTGGACGATACGCTGTCGGATGCGCTCGACGTCAGGGCGCAGAGCCTGGTGCAGAAAACCCACTGGCCCAACATCGACCTGATCGGCGCGCAGCTGAACCTCTACTGGGCTGAATTCCAGATCCCCGTCTGGCGCATGTCGGGGCGCGGCTGGAAGCTGTGGGATGCGCTGAGCGACATGCTGGGCGCGGACGGCATCCTGGACCAGTACGACGTGATCTTTCTCGATACGCCCCCAGCGCTGGGGTATCTCACCATCAACGGGCTGGCGGCCGCCGATATCCTGCTGGTGCCGCTGGGGGCGTCGTTTCTGGAATTCGACAGCACGGGGCGGTTCTTTGACATGCTGCATTCGACGTTTTCCAGCATCGAAGAGGCCGAGAACATGGCCGCCCGCGCCCTGGGCCGCGATGGCCTTGCGTTCCAGTGGGATGCGGTGCGCGCGGTGGTCACGCGCTATGACGGCTCTCAGCAGGCCGAGCTTGCCGCGCTGATGCAGGCCTATCTGGGCCAGACGCTGTCGCCGCACCGGCAGGATTTCACCGCGCTGATCGGCCAGGCCAGCGAACAGGTGCAGGGCATCTACGAAGCGGATTACCGCGATTTCAACCGCGAGACCTATGTGCGCGGGCGCGAAACATTCGACGCCACCTATGCCGCTTTCAAGCAGCTGCTGATCGGGGCCTGGCGGCGCGATGCGCTGGACCGGCAGGCATCGGGCCAGGAGGCTGCGGAATGAACGCTCTCTCTGCCCCTGTCCCCGCCGTTCCTGCCATTTCCGCTGCCCCCGCACAGGGAGCCGCCTGATGGCCAAGCGCAAGCGCCTGACCCCCGCCAATCCGGTCTACCTTGACGATACTCCTGCCCCGGTAGCGGGCATGTTCACCCGCCCTGCGCCCATCGCCGATGTGGCGCGCGCCGCGTCCAGCACCGCCGCCTTCGAGGAACTGGCCGACACCCTGACCCGTGCCCGCACCGAGGGGCGGATGGTGCTGGACCTGCCGCTGGACGCGCTCGACATCGGCTATCTGGTGCGCGACCGTGTGGTGGCCGAGGATTCCGAGATGGACTCCTTGCGCGCCTCGCTGCTGGCGCGCGGCCAGCAGACGCCGGTCGAGGTCGCCGATCTGGGGGGCGGACGGTATGGCCTGATCTCGGGCTGGCGGCGCTGTCAGGCGCTGCTCCAACTGGCGGACGAGACGGGCGAAGACCGGTTCACCAGGGTGCTTGCCCTGTTGCGCCGACCCGATCAGGCCTCGGATGCCTACCTTGCCATGGTCGAGGAAAACGAGATCCGGGTGGGGCTGTCCTATTACGAACGCGCCCGGATCGTGCTGAAATCCGTCGAACAGGGGGTGTTCGCCTCGCGCAAGGCGGCGCTGCAACAGCTGTTCCATGCGGCGTCCCGCGCCAAGCGCTCCAAGATCGGCAGCTTCCTGGGAATCGTCGAAGCGCTGGACGGCACCCTGCGCTTTCCCCAGGCGCTGGCCGAACGCGCGGGCCTGAGCCTGTCGCGCGCGCTGGAAGATGACCCCGCCCTTGCGGCGCGTCTGCAACAGGCGCTGACCGCCGCTGCGCCGCAAACGCCCGAAGCCGAGCAGGCGGTGGTGCAGGCGGTTCTGGACCCACGCGACGAGGCCCCTGCCCCGCTCGCTGCCCCGCCGCCTGCCGCCTCGCGGCCCACTGCCCCGCCCGCTACGGAGAGCCCCGAAAGCCGCACGGTTCCCGCCGTGCCGCCTGCCCCGCAGGACGACACCGAGGAAATCATTCCTGACCTCTGGTTGCACCGGCACGGGAACGGTGCGCTGACCCTGTCCGGCCCGGCCCTGACGCCCGAATTGCGGCAGGCGCTGATCCAGTGGCTGCGGCAGTGAGACCGCGTGGTGATTATTTTTACCAGATGGTCAAATGTTTCGTGCGCGAAACAAATCACCCCTTCGTCCGGCACGCGATCCTGCTGTCTTTTCTGGTTGTGCTGCTTTCCGGGGCCGCGTCGATGAGCCTAGCGACGGGTCCATCAGGAACCCTGTCTGCGGACTGCCGTGCCGACAGCGTCAAGCTGCAATTGCCCGAAGACCTGTGCGCACTGTTCCTCGAACGTCTGGCGGCTGCTTATCCCGACAGGACCGTGACGTTGGCCGAGACAGGAGCGGGTCCGGCAGATCTGCGCCGTGTGGTGGTGCGCGCTGCGGGCGGGTTGATCGCCGCGCGCATCGAACGCACCGGTCACACCAGCGGGCCGACCCTTGGGGCGGGTCGGCGCGGTGCGCCCCTGGACCGGACGGCGCTGGCGCGGTTTCTCGACGGGCTGATCGCCGTGATGCCGCAGATCTGACGCCCCTTTTCCTGCCCGTCCTGCGCTGCGGCGGCTTTCCTGCCCGCGCCGACCCGCGCCGAACGGAGTGTCACAGGCGCCGGATCACAGGGCCTCCCCCTCGCTGATAGAGACAATTCCAGTGGTTT
>JAGXGV010000032.1 GCA_024636635.1 Puniceibacterium sp. | reverse complement strand
TTTGAGGACATCGCCCATGCTGGGCGGTTCCGTCAGGACGGGCATTGGTCAGTCTCCATGGTTTGGGGTGGGGAGGTGGCGCTGGTTCAGCGCTTGGCGTCGGTCGCGGCCTTCTTGGCGGCCGCGATGATCGAGCTGTCTTTGGCGGCAGCTGCGGCCGGGGCGGTGGCGATGATGCCTGCCGCATCGCTGCGGGCGGCGAGGTCGGCCAAGACCCGAGCGCGCAGTGCCTCAGGCTTCAGGCCTTTCGTGACAGCATCGGCGGCGTCAATGGTCACGCCGAGCCGGGCGGCCTGCGCGCAAACCTGCGCCACCTCGGCTGCCTCGGCGCGAATGGCATCTGCGGTCATGGTGGTGGTGACGGGCGCTGCCGCGTTCACCGATGGTTCGGGTGTGACTGGTGCGGCCGAAACCGCTGGCATTGCTGCGGGAGGGGCGGCAACTGGCGCCGCGTTCGGTGCGTCGGTGGGTGTGGTGGTCATCTGTGGACCCTTTCTGCTGGGGGAGGTTGTGCCGCGGGGTGCGGCGGCGAAGGTGCGGAAGGCGGTGACAGGATCGGCAAGGTCGTCGGCCAAACCCGCTGCAATGGCATCGGCCCCGCGGAACACGGCGGCTTCGGTGGCCAAAGCTGCGGCATGGATCAGGCGATCCCCACGACCGGCGGCGACGGTTTCCGCGAAGAGGAAGCGGACCACTTCCAGCTCGCGATGCATCTGTTCGTGCACAGCCTCGGGCAGCGGCTGATAGGGATTGGCGTCGATCTTGTGCGATCCAGCATGGATCAGCGTGACCGCGATGCCCTTCTGGTCCAGCGCCCCACTCATGTCCGTGTGCAGCGCCACCACCCCGATACTGCCGACTGCGCCGGTGCGAGGCAGGATGATGCGGTCGGCCTGGGAGGCCAGAACATAGCCAGCCGATAGCGCATGTTCCGCAACGAATGCGTGGACCGGCTTTTGTGTCCGGGCGGCGCGGATGCGATCTGCCAGATCGAAAGCCCCAGCCACCTCGCCACCAAAGCTGTCGATGTCGAGCGCGATGCCCCGCACGCCGGGATCGGCCAGCGCTGCCTGCAGCTGAGCGGCGATCCCCTCGTAGGAGGTCAGGCCGGAAGATTGCCCAATCCACGTCCCACGGTGCACAAGTGTGCCCGAGATTTCGATGACCGCGATGCCATCGACCGCCGCAAACGGCTGGGTGCCGTTTCGCTGGTGGCGCTGGGCGAGGTCATTGCCAAACAGCGAGGCGCGGGTGGGCGGAGTCGTGTGTTCTGCACCTAGGGAGGGCAGATCGACACCTGCGAAGGTAATCTCTTGTCCGGTGATGCGCGGTCCCATTCCGGATAGGAATGCCAGCGCCTTGGCCGGGTCCACCATCAGCGGTGTGTTGAAAGCGCGCTGGGCGATTTGGGCATGGTGCATCATGCGCTCTCCTTGGGGTCAGGTTTCTCGTCGCCGGTGTCGTCGGCCTCGTCGTCCTTTTCGGCGTCAGGCTCATCTTCCGACTTGCCACCTTCGCCCGGCCCCTGTGCGGGTGACCCCGGGCGGCGGAAGTCGAGGCCCAGCGCCAATTCCCGTTTGCGCTCAGTTGCGATTTCCCGATCCACCTGTTCGGCGTCGTATCCCCGCTCGGAGAGCGCCTGCGTGCGCGACTTCAGCCCGGCTTCGATCTGCAGGATCTCGGCCGAGGCGTCCTTCATCGGGTCGATCCAGTCCCATTTCGTGGGAAGCCAGGCGCAGGCCTGATATTGCCGCCGCTGGCTGTCGTAGCCGGGCAAGTCAAGCGCGCCTGACAACACGGCCGTGTCCATCCAGCGCACCCAGACGGCGCGGCAGAGCTGATAGACCAGCACCCCATGCTGCCAGGCTGAGATACGGCGACGGAATTCGATCAGGCTGATCCGGGTGTTCGAGAAGTTGCCCTTCGCCGTATCGCCAGTCAGATAGCCATAGGGCACGCCCAGCGCGGCCGCGATTTGCAGCAGGGTGCGATACTGGAACGGCTCATAAGTGCCGCCTGAATCCGGGGTGGCGGGCGTCGAGATGTCCTCGCCAGGATCGAGCCGCACCACTTGGCCGGGTTCGACTTCCAGATCCTCGTCGGTTGGGTCAAGCGGCGTCTCCGGGGCGGGCGAGGTGATGAACATCGCGAACATCGCCGCGATTTTCTTCCGCTCCAGCTCGGCATCGTCATAGAGGTCGAGGGTGAACAGCTTGACGATGGCGGCTGCAAAGCGCGACACGCCGCGCAGCTGGCCCGCTTCGACCGGGTCCAGCACATGGATCACATCTGCTGCGGGAACACGGACAGTCTCATTGGTGAGGCCCAGATCGGTCAGATCGCCGGGATGGCGACGCAGAAAATGATAGGCGACGCGGCGACCGATACCATCGAACTCGATGCCCTGCCGGATCAACCCTGTGCCGGGCAGGGTCCGGTTCATGTCGAGGGGCAGCATTTCGGCAGGCAGCATCTGCAACTGAAGCGGCACGGTCAGACCGTCTTCCGCGCGGCGGGGCCGGATGCGGATAAAGACCTCGCCTGACAGAAACACCTCTCGGGCGGCCCGGCGCTGCAAACCGTAGAAGTCGGTGAGGCCCTCGGCGTCGGCATCATCGGTCCAGGCCAGCCACAGCGCCTGCAACTCTTCCTTCTTGGCGGCATCCGCGATGGTCGACGAAGGTTTGATGCCATCACCGACGACATTGCTGGCGAAGCTTTCCACCGCATTGGCCGCATAGCCATTGTTGCGCACCAGCCAGCGGGCGCGGGCGGTGATCGTGTCGCCCGAGGCCGCGATCAGCGTGTTCACATGGGCGCGGCTGGCGCGGAACCCGCGCAGGCGGCGGTGGGCCTGCGCGGCATCGAAACCCCCGATGATCGAGCCGATGCGCTGGCGAAAGGCCTCGAACGCCATGGATCAAAGGCCTTTCGAGGCGACCGTGCCCCAGCGGCGACGACGTGGCGCGCCGGAGGTGGCGGTGGCAATCCGGGTTTCCAGATCGCTGATCGCGTTCGCCAGTTCCGCGTCCGACCCATAGTTGATCGATTTGCCGTCATAGCTGACAGAGCGGACGCCCGCGTAACGCGCCTCCTGCAGCGCCGCCAACAGGGCGCGCATCCGTTCCAGATCCATCTCAATCCCTCATGAAGTTCGGTGTGTAAGCCCGGCGTTTCCGCCGTGGTGTGGTCGGTGTTCCGGCCTTGGGCGCTGCGGGCGTGGCCGGTTCTGGCGTTTCAGCCAGTTGCGGTGCCGGGCGCGTTTCCACCCCGGCCTGCGCCTCGAGCCGCCGCCATGTCGCCTCGTCCCAGCGATCCGCGCCCATGATCCAGGCCGCCGCCCGGGCGTAGACGCGGGTGTCGAGCGCCTCGTTGCGTTCCCGCATTTTCTGCCATTCGGGGTGGGCATAGCCGCGCTTGTTGCGCACGGTGACCAGCTGTTCGGCCACCAGCTGCTTGAGCCATTCGGTGTCGATCCAGTCGGGCAGATGCACGGTGCCCGGGGCATCCAGCACGCCCAGCGCGCGGTCTTCGTCCGAGGGGCGTTCCAGCCGCAGGAAGCGGTAGGTTTCAGTCTTGAAGGTGGCTGTGGCCACCGACCACAGCCGCGCGCCCCGGCGCAGACGTTTGCCGCCGATGGTTGCGTCGACAAAGGTGGGCCCCGACACCGGTGTTGAACGGTTGAAGCCTTCCAGACCCTTTATCGGCGCGACCTGGTCGAACCCTTGCTTACGCGCCCAAGCGTAAACAGCCGGGGCTTCATAGCCAGTGTCGATAGCCAGTTTGCCGATCACCATCACCGCGCCATTGGCGCAAGCCCAGGTGCGGCCGAGCAAAGCTGTCAGCTTGTACCAGCAGGCCGGATCGTCCGGACCACCGGCAATGACGATGTGATCTACCAGCCAGGACTCGAGGCCGCGCCCCCATGCCCAGACATCGACTTCGATGCGATCCTTCTGCACATCGACGCCAGCGGTCAGGAACAGACCGCCGACGGGGATCTGCACGCCGCCGTAGGCTTCGCGGCGCTCTGCCAGCCGCTGCCACTCGGGGGCGTCGCCCGACTCCACCCACGTTTCGCCCAGCAGGGTGTTTCGGGCGACGCGCAGCATCTCTTCCGAGCCTTGGGCCGCCAACCATTCGCGCGCGATTTGCTGCCAACTTTTCCAGCCCAGCGGCGAATAGAGCGCCGAGATATGGAAGCCGATGGAATGCGGATCGGCCGACACAGCCGTCGCCCGCCACTCGCCCCGCTCCAGCATCTGCGTCTTGTGATGCTCGGCGATGGGTTTTTCGCAGCCCTCGCAATGATAGGCCGCCGTGTCGGGCCGCCCTTTATCCCACCGCAGCCGTCCGAACTGCAACCATTGCATCGCCCCGCAGTGCGGACAGGGCACGAAGTATCGGCGCTGATCAGAAGCCTCGAACTCGCGTTCGATCCTGCTCAGACCCCGGATTGTCGGGGTCGAGACCATGAACACTTTGCGCCGGTGTGAGAAGGTGGTGGTGCGCGCCTCGGCCAGTGTGACCGGATCACCTTCTTCGTCGGCGGAGGCCGGATAGGCGTCCACCTCGTCGAGAAAGATATACCGCGCGGGCATCGACCGCAGGCCAGCCGCCGAATTGGCGCCGGTCAGAACCAGGATGCCGCCGGGGAATTCCTTCGACAGAATCGAATTGCCCGCGTCGCGCGACCGGGCGGGATTGACCCTTTCGCGCAGCGCAGGGGAGTCCGCGATCAGGGGGTCAAGACGGCCCCGCGACGTGCGTTTGGCGAGTTCCAGCGATGGCAATACCGCCAGCATCGGCCCCGGCGCGTGATGGATGACGAAACCGATCCAGTTGTTGCCAGCCTCGGTTGCTCCGACCTGTGCCGCTTTCATGAACGAAATCCGCTGCGCCGGGTGGCGGGGCGAGAGCGCGTCCATGATCTCGCGCAGGTAAGGGGCGCGCGCTGTCCGGTATCGCCCCGCTTCAGATGCACCGCGCGACGACAGCCATCGATGCGCATCCGCCCATTCCGACACTGTCAGATCCGGATCGGGGCGCATACCCTTGCGCCAGGAGCGCAGGATGTCCTCGGCGCCGTCAAAGCCAAGGTCGAGATCGTACGTCAGATCGTGTTCTTCTCCTTCATCCAAGCGAGACCCGGAGATCGACGAGGTCGTCGAGGTGCTGTCTGACATGGGCTTCCAACACCCTCTGCAGGATCGCTGCCTCGATGATCACCGGCACACCGGTTTGCTTTTCCACCTCCGCTGCCACTTCGGCCGCAATCAGCGCCGCCACTCTGCTCGGCCAGGTCACCCACGTGTCACGCTCCTGCCGGGCCAACCGGAAGACCAGCGTTCCGGCGCGGGCGCTATCAACCAGCCTGCCCTTCTTCTTCTGGATGCCCAGTTGCTTGTCTTGCGCCTGGTAGACCGTCAGCGCGGTGCGGGCCTTCAGATAGGACGAGCTGTCCGCGGGACCGCTGAAACCGCTGTCGCCGCCAGTGCTACGGCGCTGCTGGTCCGGGTCGGTCATGTCGGCGCGGCGCACATCCGACGCGGCGGCGTTGATCGACCCGTCGCTGTAGATCACCAGCCGACTGGCTTTGCGTGCCTTCTGGATGGCCCCGCGCGACAGGCCGGAATGGGCCGAATACTCGCGTTCGGACATACCTTCCATGGCGATTTAATTGACCTCAAGATATTGAAAATAAACGGAAATACCGTCCTTATTCAGTTGATTACACTCCCGCGTAGAGCGATTCTGGGTGCAGGAAAACGATGCAACTCACCCCCGGAGACGACGCCATGACCACCAAGACCACCGCCGCCAAAGCCCCCAGCGAAGCCCTGCTACTGGAGATCGCAGCCAAGCATTTCCACACGATCGAGACGCTGGAGACCCGCAACAGCGACCGCCTCGACTTCCACGATGTGGCGGTCTGGGCGATCCGCGCGGCGCTGGAAGCAGCCTTTGCGGCTGGCGTCGCCGCCGCCGCAACCAAGCGCTGAAGGAGGGCAGGGACATGACCATGGCCACCACTACCATTCGCATCGACATCGACACGCTGCCGGAACACCTCGACCGCAGCCGTCCCAGCATGGTGGCCGAGGCCATCGAAGCCGCGCTTCGCGAGGGCGGGATCAAAGCCGATTGCTCGGACCTGTTCTCGCATATCAAGATCGACCTGCCGACCGCGCAGCTGGCCGCCGCCAGCGTCGTGCTGGTCGATCTGCAGCTGATCTGAGACAGCCATGAGCACGCGCGCGCAGATCGCCATCCAGATCGACTCCGACAAATGGGCGCATGTCTATGTCCATTTCGACGGCTATCCCGCCCACATGCTGCCCGTGCTGGCGCGCTGGAAGCCCGAGGATATCCTCGCCGCACGCGAAATCCGGCAGGTCACGCGCGAGGCGCTGG
>JAGXGV010000031.1 GCA_024636635.1 Puniceibacterium sp. | reverse complement strand
GGTAGACCTCGACCCAGGCGTGCAGGTCGGTAAAGTCGTGTTCGGTTCCCGACGGACCGTCCAGCGCCTGAAGGTCCGGTTTGAGCTGGATCAGATAGCCCGACACAAAGCGCGCGGCGAGGCCCAGATGCCGCAGCACGTTGACCAGCAGCCAGCTTGAATCCCGGCACGATCCCAGCGCCTTTTGCAAGGTCTCTTCGGGGGTCTGGACGCCTGCCTCCATCCGGATGGTGTATTCGATATCGCCTGCCACCTTGGCGTTCAGCATCACCAGCCAATCGACGATACGGGTCTTTTCGCGCGGGATCTGCGCGATGAATTCGGCCAGCATCGGCGTCGCCGGGTCGGCGCGGCGGTAGATCGACAAATCGTCCACCAGTTCGGCGGGGTAGTCGAAGGGAAAGAATTCCGCCGAATCTTCGACAAAGAAATCGAACGGGTTGTAGACCGACATGTCGGCGACCACGTCCACTTCGATCTTGAATTCGCGCACCGGTTCGGGAAAGACAAAACGCGACAGCCAGTTGCCGTAGGGGTCCTGCTGGTGGTTCACAAAATGCGGCTGCGGCGACACCTTGAGCGAATGCGAGATGACGCGCGTGCGGCTGTAGGGCGCAGGACGCAGACGGATGATCTGCGGCCCCATCGTGACATTGCGGTCATACTTGTAGTGAGTGAGGTGGTGTATGCTTGCGTAAATGGCCATCTGTTCCGGGTTTCCCTGATCTTTGCCGCCACCCTTTCAGGTAGATGCGGGATTTGCATCCCCCCATCGCCCGGCAATGCCGTTTTTGTGTGCCGATCCTCGCGCGCGGGCGCGCAGATTGCCAGTCTTTTGACCGGAACCGCGCGGCGGCCCTGTGCCCGTGGCTTTGCCTGCACGGGTCCGTTGCTTGCCCTGCAGGGGTTAGTGGCGGGCGCTGCCGCCCGTGTCCTACGCGCTGGTTCAGCCGCCCCAGCTTTCGGGTTCGAGCGCGTTGCCAAGCAGGTTCAGCCGCTCGCGTAGCGCATCCCGCGTCAGTTCCCCCCCCAGACAGACCCGCACGGATTCGCCGGGTTCGCCCTGCACCGTGAAGGCATCGGAGGGCATGATCCCCAGTCCCGCGCCGGACATCCGGCCCATGATCTCGGCCCGCGAGCGGCCCTGTGGCAGGTGCAGCCAGATGTTGAACGCCGCGCGGTCCGCGTCAAAGTCGAATCGCGACAGGATCTCGCCCGCGATGCCCTGGCGCGCCACGGTTTCGGCGCGGATGAAGCGGCGGATGCTGTCCGCGGTGCCGTCCTGAATCCACCGCGTCGCCAGCGCCATGCACAGCGGCGAGGGCATCACGGAAATCGTCCTGAGACACTGGGCAAGCTGCGCCGCCGCCCGCGCATCCGGCGCGACCGTATAGGCCAGCCGCAGCCCGGCGCCGATACATTTGGCCAGCCCGCCGATATGCCACACCAGCCCCGGCGCCAGCGTGGCAAAGGGCGCGGGCGGGTGCGGCGGGATGAAGCCATAGGCGTCATCCTCGATCAGTGGCAGCCCGTGGTGGTTCAGCACCTCGGCCAGCGCCTGACGGCGGGCCAGCGGAATGGTGCGCGTCGTTGGATTGTTCAGCGTCGGATTGAGGTAAAGCGCCTTTGGCCCAAGTTCGGTGATCGCCGCGGCAAGCGCGTCGGGCAGCACGCCGTCGGCGTCCGAGGCAAGACCCTCGAGCCGCAGGTTCAGCCGCGCCGCGATGGCGCGCACACCGGGATAGGTCACCGACTCGGACAGGATCACATCGCCGGGGCGCGCCAGCAGCATCAGCACGGCAAGTATGGTCGGATGTGCCCCAGGCGTGATCGCCACCCGGTCGAGCGACGGCACCATGCCCCGCAGCGACAGCCAGCTTGACGCGGCTTCCTTGTCCACGTCGCCGCCGGTGGTGGACTGGTAGCGCAGCAGCGCGATCATGTTGGCGGAAACCGCTGCCAGCCCCTCCTGCATCTTGGCGATCAGATCGGGATCGGCCGGTTCGGGCGGCAGGTTCATGGTCAGGTCGCGGTCGCCTTTGCGGCGCAGGTCGGGTGCTTCGGGCGCCACGTCGGATTGGGCGATGAACGTTCCCCGCCCCACATGGCTTTGCACGAGCCCACGCGACTGCGCCTCGCCATAGCCGCGCGACACGGTGGTGAAGTCGATTCCCAGACGTTCCGCCAGCTGGCGCTGCGGCGGCAGGCGGTCACCGGGGCGCAGCACACCGCTGGCCACATCGCGCGCGATGGCATCCGCCAGTTCGAGATAGCGCGGCCGTCCCGTCCGGCCGCCAAGGGGGGTCCATTCAATCATCGCGGAGTCCTTTTGGTGCAGACCTAGCGCAGCTTGTGCCGGAATTGAAGCAGATTGTATGCAAAATCACGTCAAAGAGCAGGCTTTTTGGTAACTGGGCCAAAAATCCGTTCCAAGAGCGCCCGCAAAAACGCCCTGCCGGGGCCCCATGCCCAAAATCTATACAATTAATGCGATCAATATGGTGAAATTGACTGCAATCATTGATCCGATCAATTTTACGGCCAATGTGAAGTGGCAAGGCGGGTATCACACCGCCCCACACCCCACCGAGGAGAGGATTTCCATGCCCAAAGTGACAGCCCCCGCCCACAAGGATGGCGACTATTTCGTCGATTACGAAGAAAAGGTGTTCGAGGATGTGAAGGCCGACGAGGGCGAAAAGGCGCTTGTGACATTTCACACCGTCGCCTTCGAAGGCTCCATCGGTCTGGTCAACATCCTCAACGCCATTCGGCTGAACCGCAAGGGATACGAGACCTCTATCCTGCTGTACGGTCCCGGCGTCACACTGGGCATCCAGCGCGGCTTTCCCACGCTGGGCGATGCGGCCTTTCCGGGCCATCTGAACTTTGGCGACAACCTCAAGAAGTTCATGGGCGAAGGCGGCAAGGTCTATGCCTGCCGCTTTGCGCTACAGGCACTGTATGGGCACGGCGAACCCGCGCTGCTGCCCGGCATCACCCCGATCGCGCCGCAGGACGTGCTTGACTGCATCTTGCTGCACAAGAAGGCCAATGCCGTGATCCTTGACACCTGGACCGTCTAGAACGGAACGTTCCAGGCCCGGAACCTTTCAGGCCCGGCGGCCCACACCGGCCCCGGGCACCTATCGGAGTTGCCCATGACCGACCGCACCGTGCGCGCCGCCGCCGTTCAGATCGCCCCCGACCTTACCAGCCGCGACGGCACCCTGACCCGCGTGCTGAACGCCCTGGAAGAGGCGGCGGGCAAGGGCGCGGAATTTGTGGTCTTTCCCGAGACGTTCATCCCCTGGTATCCCTACTTCTCCTTTGTGCTTCCTCCGGTGAAGCAGGGGCCAGAGCATCTGCGTCTTATGGATCAGGCCGTCACCGTTCCCTCTGACGTCACGCGGGCCCTGGGTTCCGCCTGCAGGCGTCTGGGTGTGGTGGCAGTCGTGGGCATCAACGAACGCGACCACGGATCGCTTTACAATGCCCAACTGATCTTTGACACGGACGGCGCGATCAAGCTCAAGCGGCGCAAGATCACCCCGACCTATCATGAACGGATGATCTGGGGTCAGGGCGACGGCGCGGGCCTCGAGGTGGTGGACACGGCTGTGGGTCGCGTCGGCGCGCTGGCCTGCTGGGAACATTACAATCCGCTTGCCCGCTACGCATTGATGACCCAGCACGAGGAAATTCACGCCGCTCAGTTCCCCGGCAGCCTTGTGGGGCCGATTTTTGGCGAACAGATCGAGGTGAGCATGCGACACCATGCTCTTGAGTCCGGGTGTTTTGTGGTCAACGCCACCGGCTGGCTGACACCCGAGCAGATCGCCGGCGTGACCCCGGACGAGAGCCTGCAAAAGGGACTGAAGGACGGCTGCATGACCTGCATCATCACCCCCGAAGGCCGCCATGTGGTGCCGCCCCTGACGATGGGCGAAGGCATCCTGATCGGGGATCTCGACATGAAGCTGATCGCCAAGCGCAAGCGCATGATGGATTCCGTCGGCCATTATGCCCGCCCCGAACTGCTGTCGCTGCTTCACGACCCGCGCCCTGCCCAGACCCGCCACACCCCGGTGCCGCAGGTGCCGTTCACCCCGATCCCGCTGGAGGAGACAGAATGACGCCTGAGACGCTGATCAACGATCTTCAGACCCGTGGCATGCGTCTGGCAGACCCGAAGGCCGGCGCCGAAAGCCGCCGTGGCGGGGCCGGACCGACCGACCACAAGGCAGTCAATTTCGGCGATGTCACCGTGATGATCCCGGTCCACACCGCGCCCGCCTTTGACAGCCCCTACATGGTCGAGGCGCCGGACGCTGGCGGGATGTCGCGCGTGCTCAAGGATGGCTCGCCCGTTGCCAGCGTCAGCTTTCCCGCGCGCCCGCGGTTTTACGACCTGTCGACGGCGGACGGCATTCCCTACAGCCACATCGCAACCCTGCATTCCAGGGACGTGCTGGCCACCACCGTGTTGCAGACCTGCATCCGCTACGAAAGCCGCAAGAAGACCTGCAAGTTCTGCGCCATCGGCCAGAGCCTTGCCGCAGGACGCACCATCGCCCACAAGACACCCGAACAGCTGGCCGAGGTGGCAAAGGCCGCGGTCGAACTGGACGGCGTGAAGCACATGGTTATGACCACGGGCACGCCGGCGGGCAAGGACCGCGGCGCCATGGTGCTGTCGCAATCTGCCGAAGGTATCCGCGCCGCCGTCGACCTGCCCCTGCAAGGCCAGTGCGAACCGCCCGCCGATCCGCGCTGGCACCAGCGCATGAAGGATGCGGGCATCGACAGCCTTGGCATGCACCTCGAGGTGGTCACACCCGAACTGCGGTCCGAGATCATGCCGGGCAAGGCGCAGATCAGCCTTGGCGAATATTTCGAAAGCTTTCAGGCGGCGGTCGAGGTCTTCGGGCGCGGGCAGGTTTCGACCTACATCCTTGCGGGACTTGGCGATACGACCGAGGCGATACTCGAAATCTCGGACCGGCTGATCCAGATCGGGGTCTATCCGTTTGTGGTGCCCTTTGTGCCGGTGTCCGGCACGCCGATGGAAAGCCATCCGGCGCCGTCTTCGGATTTCATGGCGTCGATCCTGCGCCCGCTGGGGCAGATGGTCGTGCAGGGCGGGATGCGGTCCGAAGATATCAAGGCTGGCTGCGGGCGCTGCGGCGCCTGTTCGGCCCTGTCGGTCTATGAAAAGCTGAAGGTGCCGACATGATCTTTGAACCTGCGACCGCTTTTGTCACGCCGGGCTTTCTGATCCGTGCGGCCACCGCGCCCTGGGAACGCCACGCCGCCGCCGCGCTGCGCCACGCCACATTCGTCACCGAACAGAAGATCTTTGCCGGACATGACCGCGATGCCATCGACGCGGTGGCCACACCGCTGGTGGCGATCTCGACCTATGCCTCAGAGGCTGACGACGTGGTGGGAACCGTGCGCATCCACGAGGAAACTCCCGGTCTCTGGTGGGGGTCGCGTCTTGCCGTCGCGCCGCCGTACCGCCGCGTGGGCAAGCTGGGAAGCGAGCTGATCCGCCTTGCCGTCGGCACCGCCCATGCGCAGGGGGCGCACTCCTTCCTTGCCCATGTGCAGATGCAGAACGTGGGGCTGTTCGAACGCCTGCACTGGCGGTCTGTCGCAAAGGTGGACCTGCACGGCAGCCCGCATATGCGCATGCAGGCCGACCTGTCCGCCTACCCGCCGGTCACCGACCCGGCGACCGGATGGGCCGCGCTGATGCGCAGGGCGGCATGAACCAGTCCGCGCTAGACACGCTGGCCGACAGCCTGCGCGGCAACCCCAGCCTTGTGGGCAAGCGTGACATCGATCTGGCCTGTGCGCAGCTTGGCCTGACGACTGCGTCGGTAGGCAGGCCCGGCGACGATGCCGCCGCCCTGCCCGATGGCGACGGCTGGCAGTTGCTGGCGACCGAAGGGTTCCTTAACGGCTTTGTCGAAACGGATCCGTGGTTCGCCGGCTGGTGCGGGATCATGGTCAACATTTCGGACATCGCCGCCATGGGCGGGCGCCCGGTTGCCGTGACCAATGCGCTTTGGGCGCCGTCCGAAAGCCTGGCGCGGCCGATCCTTGACGGGATGAAGGCCGCCTCGGCCGCCTATGGCGTGCCGATCGTCGGCGGTCACACCAACCTGCGCACCGACCGCTGCCAGTTGGCCGTGTCGATCTATGGCCGCGCGCGCGCGCTGATCACCAGTTTCGACGCCACACCGGGCGATGTGCTGATCGCCGCGACAGACCTGCGCGGCGCCTGGCGCGCGCCGTTCGACAACTGGCAGGCTGCGCTCGATGCGCCGCCCGCACGTCTGCGCGGCGATCTTGAGATCCTGCCTGCCCTGGCCGAGGACGGACTGACCCGCGCGGGCAAGGACATCAGCCAGGGCGGCATCGTCGGCACCGCGCTCATGCTCGCGGAATGTTCCGCTGTCGGCGTCACGCTTGACCTTGATGCCGTCATCCCGCCAACGGGGGTTGCGCTGCAACGCTGGCTGACCACCTTTCCCAGCTTTGGCTTTCTGCTGTGCGCGACCCCTGAAAACGCGCCTGCGATTTGCGCGCGGTTCCGCGCCCGTGACATTCACGCCGCACCGATCGGGCGGATCACTGATGGCTCGGACCTTGTCCTGTCCTCGGGCGGGGCCAGCGCCACGCTCTGGGATCACGCGCGGACCCCCTATCTCAACCTGCGCCGCAAAGAGTCCGCCGATGCCTGAAACCACATTCACGATCCGCTGGCCCGATGGGGAGACCGAGGCGTGTTATTCACCCTCGTCCATCGTGCGCGACGTCTTTTCGCCCGGTGCGGACTATCCGATGGCGCAGTTTGTCGCCCTGAGCCGCGAGGCTTTGACCAAGGCATCGGACCGGGTCAAGGCGAAATACGGCTTTGCCTGTGCGAACGCCGCCGCGCAGCTGGCCGCAATCGAAAACCGCGCCCGAACCTACCCTGACCCGCAGGCCAAGGTGACCTGCCTGTCCATCACCTGAAGGACATCGAATGACCCAGCGACAGCACTTTACCGCACTTATCGTCGGCGGCGGACAGGCCGGCCTTTCGGCCAGCTACTACCTGTGCCGCGACGGGATCGACCATCTGGTTCTGGAACGTGACACAAAATTTCATTCCTGGCGCGAAAACCGCTGGGATTCATTCTGTCTTGTCACGCCGAACTGGCAATGCCGCCTGCCGGATTTCCCCTATGCCGACGATGATCCGCATGGTTTCATGCTGCGCGACGAAATCGTGAGGTATGTCGACGCCTTTGCGGACAGTTTCGATCCGCCCCTGCGCGAAGGCGTCACCGTCACCCGCGTCGCCCGGACCGGGGCGCATTACGAGGTCGACACCACCGACGATGCCTATACCGCCGATCATGTCATCATCGCCTCGGGCGGCTATGACACACCGATTACGCCACCCTATGCACAGGACCTAGACCCGGGCATCTTCCAGATGCAGTCGCGCGCCTATCGCCGACCGGAACAGATCCCCGAAGGCACCTGCCTTGTCGTCGGCACCGGCCAGTCGGGCGTGCAACTGATGGAGGATCTGCATCTGGCCGGGCGCTCTGTCGCGCTGGCGGTCGGCCCCGCGCCCCGTTCACCGCGCATGTATCGCGGGCGGGATGCGACGGATTGGCTGTATGACCTCGGGCATTACGACGTGACCATCGACAGGCACCCCGACCCCGCCGCCGCCGTCGCCAAGACCAATCACTACATGTCCGGCCGCGATGGCGGGCACGAGATCGACCTGCGCAAGTTCGCGCTTGAGGGTGTGCAGCTTTTCGGGTCGGTCGCGGCGATGGAGGGCGACAGGATCGGTTTCCTGCCCGACCTCGAAAAGAACCTTGACGATGCGGACCGCAGCTATGTCGGCATCCGCGACACCATCGACGCCCATATCGCGCAAAACGGCATCGACGCCCCCGAAGCGGCGCCGTTCGAAAAGGTCTGGCGCCCCGAACGTGAGGTGACAGGGATCAGCGCCGCAGAGGCTGGCATCACCTCGGTATTGTGGTGCATCGGGTTCCGTCCCGATTATTCCTGGCTGCACGCCGACTGTCTGGACACGCGGGGCCGCCCGGTGCACAGCCGGGGGGTCTGCGACCTGCCGGGGATGTATTTCCTGGGGCTTGGCTGGCTCAACACCTGGGGGTCGGGCCGGTTCCTGGGGGTGGGCGAGGATGCGCTGCATGTGGCGCAGACCATCACCGAAAGGCTGCGCAAGTCCGCCCGCACCGGAACGGACGGCTGAGGGCGCTTGCACGGGCGGCGATCAGAGCCCGGCGGGCGGCTGCGCCAGCGCCTCGGCAAAATGGCTCAGCAGCTTGTGCTTGAGGATCTTGCCTGACGCCGAAGCCGGCAGCGTCTCTACCAGCAGGATGCGGCTTGGGCGCTTGTAGTTCGACAGACGCCCGGCGACAAATTCCTTCAGCTCTCCGGCCTCTACCAGCCCGGGTCGGGCAAGCTGCACAAAGGCCAGAATGTCTTCGTTCCCGCCCTCGCCCGGCCGCCCGATGACGGCGGATTGCACCACGGCAGGGTGATCGTTCAGCGCCGCCTCGACCTCGGGGGGATAGACGTTGAACCCGCCCCGGATGATCAGTTCCTTGCAGCGACCGACGATGTGCAGATGGCCGTTTGCGTCGATCCGGCCAAGGTCGCCGGTCCGCAGCCAGCCGTCAGGATCGATCGCCCGCGCCGTTTCATCCGGATTGCGGAAATAACCCTTCATCACATGCGGTCCCCGGGTCAGCACCTCGCCCACGCCGGGTTCGCCGCCCATGGAATCGTCCAGCGCGATTTCGACCCCATGCAGGGGTGGCCCGACGCTGATGTCGGCTTGGCCGATCGGGTTTTTCGTGCCCGATACGCCTGCCGTGCTTTCGGTCATGCCATAACCGTTCTGAAGTGCTATGCCGTAGAACGCCTCGGCCTTGCGCTTCCACGCGGGGTCCAGCGGCGCCGCCCCCGAAGACACATAGCGCAGTGCTGTGCTGTCCAGTTGGTCGTGGCCGTGTTCGGCGGCATAGGCCATCAGAAGCGCATGCATCTGCGGCACCGCTGGCAGCACCGTGACACCATCGCGCAACGCCTGATACAGCCCGCCCGGGCTGAACCGCGCCGCCAGTTGCACGCTGGACCCGGCAAAGGCCGACGCCATCAGCATCGAGGCAAGCCCGAACACATGGGTCAGTGGCAGCGCGCCATAGACCCTGTCGCCCGGTAACAGCGCCCGCAGTTCGGCCGACGCCTGCGCCGCGAACAACAGATTGCCGTGGCTCAGCATCACGCCCTTGGGATCACCCGTAGTGCCCGTTGTGTAAAGCAGCACAGCGACACCGTCCGCGCCCTGCGCCGTTCCTTCGTCCGGGGGCGCCTTGCGCCGCAACAGATGGACCGGCCCGGCGCCGGTCACGACGCGGGCCGCGCCGAACTTTTCGGCATGGCTCAGCGCCTCGGGCGAGATCGCGCTGGTGAAGAGGATCATCGCCGGGTCCGCATGGGCCACGATGCGGTCCAGCTCATGCGGCGCCATACGGGCATTGACCGGCACCGCCCAGACCCCGAGGCGGCTGGCGGCAAAAAACGCGACCGCAACCGTCAGGGCGTTTTCGGCCACGATCAGCACACGGTCCCCGGCGCGCAACCCGTCCAGCGCCATCAGGTTGGCGTATTCTTCGGACAGGGCGGCATAGTCCGCCCAGTCGACCCTTTGCCCGTGGTTGTCGAGCACGGCGAGGTTGCCGCCCCGCACCGCGGCGTTGTGGTCCAGCAGTTCGTGAATCCGTGTGAACGCAGATGACATCGTCATGGCGCAGCCTTTCGCTCTGTGGTCTGTCGTCCGGTCCGCCCGGACGGTCTGCCGGGCGCTATGAAACCCTGCCGCTTTCGTTTCAGATCAGGTTCATTTCAGGCCGCGGACAGGCGGATGAAACGTTCCAGATGGTAATCCGTGTCGCCAAAGCGGTGGTCGATCATGGTCAGGCGCTTGGCCAGATGTGCCAGCGCATATTCCTCGGTCATGCCGATGCCGCCGTGCATCTGGATGCTTTCCTCGACCACCAGGCGACCGGCGCGCCCGATCAGGTTCTTGGTGGCGCTCACGTGGCGTTCGCGCGTCGCGCGGTCGGCGTCGAGATGTCCGGCCAGGTTGATCACCGCCGACCGCGCCTGTTCGATTTCGATCAGGAGGTCGGCCATGCGGTGCTGAAGCGCCTGGAACTTGCCGATGGGCGTGCCGAACTGCTTGCGGGTCCGAAGGTATTCCGTGGTCAGGGTGCGGATGGTTTCCATCAGGCCCAGCGCCTCGGCACTGACCGCAGTTACGGCGCGGGCGTTGGCACGTTCCAAGGCGTCGAACGCCTGGCCTTCCGGACCCACAAGCGCGTCTCGGGGAACCGGGACGGCGTCAAGCACCAGTTCCGCCGCGCGCCCGCCGCCGTTCAGCGGATAGTCGCGGGCGTTCAGGTCATCGGCCGGCAGAAGGAAAAGCGAAATGCCCGACGTATCGCGCCCGGACCCACCGGTGCGGGCGGAGACCAGCACATGCGTCGCGAACGGCAGGGCCATCACAAGGCTCTTGCGTCCGTCGATCACCCAGCCATCTGCGGACGGCGTGGCCGTCGTCTCCACATGGCCGGGTTCATAACGCCCGGCAGGTTCGCCATGGGCAAAGGCGACGCGCCTGGTGCCTGCGATGATGTCTTCGACCAGGTCATTGCGGCCGAGTTCCGCCAGCAGCCCGCCCGCCAGCACACCCATCTCCAGCAGGGGTTCGAAGGCCCCCGCGCGGCCCAGTTCTTCGAACACCAAGGCAAGATCGAAACCGAAACCGCCGAAACCGCCCTGTTCTTCGGTGAACAGCGCGCCGATCACGCCCATTTCGGCAAGACCGTTCCACAGCGTTTCGGACTGGCCCGTGGCAGATTCGGTCGCATTGGCCAGAAGCTGCGGCGTTACCGTGTCGCGCAGATAACGGCGCAACCCGTCCTGCAACATCTGGCGTTCGTCGGTAAGGTCAAAGTTCATGAATCAGAGCTCCAGAATGGTCTTGCTG
>JAGXGV010000030.1 GCA_024636635.1 Puniceibacterium sp. | reverse complement strand
GTCGCTCGGCGCGGTGTTCGCGATCTTCGCGGGGATCTACTTCTATTTCCCCAAGATGACCGGCAAGATGTACCCCGAATGGGCCGGCAAGCTGCACTTCTGGGCGATGTTCATCGGTGCGAACATCACCTTCTTCCCGCAGCACTTTCTGGGCCGCCAAGGCATGCCGCGCCGCTACATCGACTATCCCGAGGCATTCGCCACCTGGAACTATGTCTCGTCGCTGGGGGCCTTCCTGTCCTTCGCCTCGTTCCTGTTCTTCATCGGCGTAATGGTCTGGGCCCTGCGCAAAGGCGAGGCTTGCACGCAGGCGAATCCGTGGAACGAATATGCGGACACGCTGGAATGGACCCTGCCCTCGCCCCCGCCCGAACACACGTTCGAGCAGCTTCCCAAGCGCGAGGATTGGGACAAGGGACATGCCCACTAGGCATCCCGCCCCTATCGAAAGCTCCGAAAGGCCCCGCCATCGCGCGGGGCCTTTCTGCATCCGGCACAGACCTGCTGCAGAAACCTGTTACCCGGTCACGCACAACCGGAACGCGCTCTGCGCAGGATTGAAGCGAACTGCCTCAAATACAGCTTTATTTGGACAAGATTTGCACCGATGACCTGCGGACGTAACAATTTTTCAGGATTCAGAATCATGATCCACTTTCGTCTTAGTTCTACCGTAGCCCCAGTGCTGGCAGTTTTGGCCCTGGCCACACCGTCTGGGGCGGCCACTGTCTTTGCGGTCGGTTCCACAGTAACCTCTGCTGATCGTACCGCGACATTCGACGCGATCAACAGCAATGATATTTCATTGCAGACCTACACCGAGGATTCGATTTCCGTTTCGGTGAACAACATCAGCTTTCAAGGCTTCGGCGCGTTCCTGCCGAATGACCCGCGCAGCAGCGGGTTTTTCTACGGACGTGGCGGCAATCAAGGCTATGTCAGCATCAGTGCAACGGACGGCCAGTCGTTTTCAGCACTCGACCTGCTGCTGGGCGACGGCTTCGGCTTAACGACCACGAATCTTGCCTGGGAAACCCTGCTGGGCGGGGCTGTCACCGGTTCGGGACTCGTGACGATGCTGGCCCGTGGCACAACCGTGGGCTGGTCCCATCTGAGCGGGTTCGACACGCTGCGCATCGGCGCCTCTCCGTACCTGACATCGCTGGGCAACTTCCAGGCCATTGCCATCGACGATGTGCGTGCACAGATCGCCGCCACGGTTCCGCTGCCGGCATCGTTGCCTCTGCTGCTTGGCGCAGTTGGCGCCGCGGGCGCGTTGCGTCGGCGTAAACGCGCGGTCTGAGATCGACCCCGATCCTGCCTGCGACACGCGGGGGCAAGGCTGCGGCATTGTCCCCCGCGTACCGCAACTGCCTTGCGTTCTGCGGCAAGACGGAGGGACCTGCCGGGTTTGGCGCGTTGCGCACATAATCCCGTTCTGGGCGCTTCCCGGGTGCATGGTTCTTTCAAGGCGCGACACGCACTGGATGCCGGCTGCGGCAATTTCCCCTTCGACACGCCGTAGCGGCCTGCTAGAACCTGAGCATCATGCCCTATGACTGGACATCCTCCGAACCCGGCGCCACGGCGCTTGAACTGCGGCTCTGGCCGCACCAATCGCTGCCGCCCAAGGGCTTCGCCGCCTTCATCCTTGCCACCTTCACCATGGCCACTCTGCCGCTTTATGGACTGCTCGGCACTGTCCTGCTCTGGGGGCTGCTGCCCTTTCTGCTGATCGCGCTGGCCGGCATCTATTATGCCCTGCGCCGCAATGACCGGGACCGCCAGATACTCGAGGTGCTGACGCTGACGCCGCAGGATCTGCACCTTGTGCGCCACAACCCGCGCGGGCCGGAACAGGAATGGCAGTGCAACACCTACTGGGCGCGCATTGCCCTGCACGAAGGCGGCGGGCCGGTGCCCAACTACGTCACCCTGTCCGGCGCGGGACGCGAGGTCGAGATTGGCGCCTTCCTGTCCGAGGATGAGCGCAAGGCGCTTTACAGCGACCTCTCGGGCCACCTGCGCCGCCTGACGCAGACTCCGACCTGATGGCCCAGGCCCCCGCCGCGCCCAAGCTCAAGCGCGCCGCACTGTCGGCCGCCGCACGGGTGTTTGGCCCCCGCATTGCGCGGGACGGTGCAAGCCTTCTGCCCTCGGAACGTGCCGCTCTGGATCTGGCTGTGGCACGGTCCGCCCACCCCCACCCAAATGCCGTGATGGTCACGTTCCTCATTCCGCTGGTCAGCCCTGCGGATGTCGGCGACTGGGCGGCTGTGACCGCGCGCCTGGATCGCACGCTGCAAAGCCTGACCAACCAGAGCGATCCGCGCTGGCGCGCCGTCATCTGCTGTCAGGAAAAGCCGCCCCTGCCTGCGGATCCCCGCATCACCCATCTCGCTTTCGCAGATCCGGCTGCGGGCAATGACAAATGGCGCAAGCTGGCGGCGCTCTGCGATCATCTGACCACCCTGCCGCAGGCATCCGGCTATGTAATGAGCTTTGATGCCGATGATCTTCTGCGCCAGGGCGTCGTGTCAGAAATGCTGACACGACAGGCCCACGGCGGGTATCTGGTGCAATCCGGATATGTGCGGGATGACGCCACCGGCGCGGTGGCCCTCGCCGACGCGCCCAGCTTTACCGCGCCGCTGCGCAAACCTTTCTGGAAACTTTGCGGTTCTTGCGCGGCGCTGTTTCACGACCCTTCCCTGCCGGAGGGCGCTGCCTTCCTGCGCGCCATGACCCAGCACGAACACCGTATGTTCCCCTACCTCGCGGCGCTGGCGCGGCAGCGGCTGACGCCGCTGAGCCGCCCCTCGGTGCAGTATGTCCTGAACCATGGCGAGAATTTTGGTGCGCGGCGGGGGCGGGTCGGGTTCAAGACGCGGTTCGTGGACCGCTTCCGGATCACCGATCCGGCAGAATTGAAGGCCATCGCCAAGGACTTTCCGCTGATGTGACCGTCACCCCGGCATGACCTGCCGCCAGCCCGGATACAAAGGGCCGAACCTGCCCGTCAGGCATTGGACAAGCGGTCCTTAACCATCGGTCCGACCGCGCCAAAGTCCATCTGTCCGGTGTAGCGCGCCTTGAGCACCGCCATCACCCGGCCCATGTCGCGGATCGAATCCGCGCCGACCTCGGCCACGGCGGCGTTCACTGCCTCTTCGGTTTCCTTGTCGGACAGCTTGCGAGGCAGGAATTCCTCGATCACCTCGATTTCGGCCAGTTCCCGTTCTGCAAGGTCCAGACGTCCACCCTCTTCGTAGGTTTTTGCGCTCTCGCGCCGCTGCTTGACCATCTTGCCAAGGATGGCAAGGACTTCGCTGTCGCCGACACCCTCGTCATTGCCTTCGCCCCGCACCGCGATGTCGCGATCCTTGATCGCCGCATTGATCAGGCGCACGGTCGAAAGCCTGTCCGTCACCTTGTCCCGCATCGCCTGTTTCATCGCCGCCGTTATGCGCGCACGCAGTTCCATGGCTTGTTCATCCCCGGTTTTTTTCCAACTTCTCACCCTAAGCGAAGCGGCGGCCCGGCACAACCGCCCAGACGACACGGCAACCCCTTGTTTTCATGCCAGATCATCGGCCAGACCATAGCCTGACCCCGCCATTCGGCAGACCTTGACCCCATCCCACGCCACCCTTAGGTATGCAAGAGTTTGCGACCCGACAGGAGTGCCGCCATGTCCCTTGCCCAGACCCGGAAACCCACTGCCTGCCTGGCCCTTGCGGATGGCACGGTCTTTTACGGCCAGGGCTTTGGCGCGATTGGCGACACCGTGGCCGAACTCTGTTTCAACACAGCCATGTCCGGCTATCAGGAAATCATGACCGACCCGTCCTATGCGGGCCAGATCGTGACCTTCACCTTCCCGCATATCGGCAACGTCGGTGTGAACCCCGAAGATGACGAAACCGCCGATCCGGTGGCGGCGGGCATGGTGGTCAAGTGGATGCCGACGCAATCGTCCAACTGGCGCGCGGTGACCCAGCTTTCGGACTGGCTGTCATCGCGGGGCCGCATCGCCATCGGCGGCATCGACACCCGCCGCCTGACGCGGGCAATCCGCCAGCAGGGTGCGCCGCATGTCTGCCTGTCGCACAACCCCGACGGCGTCTTTGACATCGCGGCCCTTGTCAACAAGGCCCGCGCCTTTCCCGGCCTGACCGGGCTCGACCTTGCGCGGGACGTGACCTGCACGCAATCCTACCGCTGGGACGAGATGCGGTGGGCCTGGCCCGTCGGCTACCAGCCGCAGACCAACGCCCGCCACAAGGTGGTGGCCATCGACTACGGCGCCAAGCGCAACATCCTGCGCTGCCTCGCCTCGGCGGGCTGTGACGTGACGGTGATGCCCGCGTCGGCCACGGCCGAGGATGTTCTGGCGCAGAATCCTGATGGGGTCTTTCTGTCCAACGGCCCCGGCGATCCGGCGGCCACAGGCGTCTATGCCGTGCCCACGATCCGCGGGATACTGGACCGCAACCTGCCCGTCTTCGGGATCTGCCTTGGCCATCAGATGCTGGCGCTGGCCCTTGGCGCCCGCACGATCAAGATGAACCATGGCCATCACGGGGCGAACCACCCGGTCAAGGAGACCGAAACCGGCAAGGTCGAGATCACGTCGATGAACCACGGATTCGCCGTCGACAGCCAGACCCTGCCTGTGGGCGTTCTGGAAACCCATGTATCGCTGTTCGACGGCTCGAATTGCGGCATCCGCCTGACCGACCGCCCGGTATTTTCCGTCCAGCACCACCCCGAGGCAAGCCCCGGCCCGCAGGACAGTTTCTACCTGTTCGAACGCTTCGCCGCGTCGATGGACAAGGCCGCAGCAGAGCTCTGATGTTCTTGCGCAATTTTGCGCGGCAGGGGGAAACTTAACTCTCCCTTAACGATCTGGCTGTCATCTGATCCCGAACTTGGACGGGGATCAGAATGAGCGAACAGCGTCTCAACGAGGTCACGGAAAATCTGGCCCGGGCAGGTGCGGCGGGGCTGCGGCCCATCGGGCGGACGCTGATTGAAACCGGGGTTGTGTCCCCCGCTGACATGCTGGACGCCCTGGCCCAGTCCGCACGCCACGGCACGGCGCTGGACCGCATCCTGCTCAGCAGCGCGCTTGCGACTCCGCAACAGATGCTTCAGGCGCAGGCGCGTCACTGGGGTGCCACGTGCGTCCATTTGGATGATCCCGCGCTCGATCCGGCCCTTGCCGATCTGCTGGACCCTGTCTTCTGCCTGCGCCACGGTGTCCTGCCCTGGACGCGGATCGGGCAGAAGATTCTGGTCGCAACCGCGCGCCCGGATGCCTTTCCGGCGTTGCGCGCGCGGCTCACGGCCAGCCTGGGTCCGGTGGTGATGGCGCTGGCGCTGGAATCCGACATCCAGGCGCTGATCACCGATCGCCACGGCAGAACGCTTGCCGTCGCAGCCGAAACATGGGTGAAGGACGACGAAAGCTGCCGGGACATAAACCGGCTGTCACCTCGGCGCGCGCTGGCCGCGGCAGGTGTCGCAGCCGTCTGCCTTTCCGTACTGGCGTTCGCGCCGCTGCTGTTTTTCGGCGCCATCGTCGCGGTTGCAGTTGTCACCCTGTTCCTGGCACAGGGGCTCAAGCTGGCCGCGCTGCTTGCCGGGCGCAGTCCGGCGCCGCTCACCTCGCCCCCTGATTCCCTGCCCCCCGGTCCCCCGTCCACCTTAGCCTTGCCCCCTGTGTCCCTGCCCACCGGGTCCCTGCCCACCGTGTCCATCCTGGTGCCGCTGTTTCGCGAACACGACATCGCCTCCTCTCTGGTCACCCGGCTGAACCGCCTGACCTACCCCAAGGCGCTGCTTGATGTCGTCCTCGTGCTCGAAACAGAAGATGCCCAGACGCGCGAAGCGCTCGACCTGGGCGCGCGTCCGCCCTGGATTCGCATCATCGAGGTGCCGAAAGGTCGCGTCACCACCAAACCGCGCGCCCTTAACTATGCACTGAACTTCTGCCGGGGCGAAATCATCGGCATCTACGATGCCGAAGACGCCCCCTCCGCCGATCAGATCGACCGTGTGGTCGACCGGTTTGCAAAGGCCCCTGAACATGTGGCCTGCCTTCAGGGCATCCTGGATTTCTACAACCCGCGCGCCAACTGGCTGTCGCGATGTTTTGCCATCGAATACGCCACCTGGTTCCGCATCCTGCTGCCCGGCCTTGCGCGACTGGGCCTTGCGATACCCCTGGGCGGCACAACTGTGTTCTTGCGCCGCGCTGCGCTGGAAAAGGTGCATGGATGGGACGCGCACAACGTGACCGAGGATGCCGATCTGGGCATCCGCCTGGCGCGATACGGCTATATCACCGAACTTTTGCCCACGGTCACGCGAGAAGAAGCCAACAACCGCGCCTGGCCCTGGGTCAAGCAGCGGTCGCGCTGGCTCAAGGGGTACATGATCACCTATGCCGTTCACATGCGCCGCCCGCGGGGACTGCTGCGCGCGCTCGGGCTTTGGAAATTCCTCGGCTTTCAGATGCTGTTCCTGACCGCATTCCTCCAGTTCCTGCTGGCGCCGGCGCTGTGGTCCTTCTGGCTGCTGCTGTTCGGCCTGCCGCATCCTTTGTCGGATGTGCTCAGCACGGCGCAGATCACTGGCCTCGTCTCGGTCTTTCTTCTGTCAGAAGCAGTGTCCATCCTCGTCAGCCTTGCCGCCGTCGCCCGCAGCCCGCATGACGGGTTGCTGCTGTGGGTGCCCACCATGTGGCTTTATTTTCCGCTAGGGGTGATCGCGGCCTACAAGGCGCTGTACGAACTGGTGGTCAAACCCTTCTACTGGGACAAGACCGCGCACGGACACTCTCTGCCGGATCATGCCCGCGCCGACCAGGCACAGGAGTGATACGCGCAGGACTGACATGTGCCGGACAGGCGCAGGACTGACACATGCCAAACGGACCATCGGTCACGTCCGTCGCCCGCAAGAGCGCAACACACTCTAAACCTTCGATTTGCTGTCAAGCTTGAGCCGGGTGACAAACGCCACCGAAATGTGGTCGCGCAGCGCACGGTACGCTGCGGCCTCGTCCCGTCTTGCAATCGCCTCGACGATGGCCAGATGCTCGGCCAGCGCGATCTCTCCGCGCCCCTGCGCCGCCAGCGAAGTTGTCGCCATCAACGCCATGGAACGGTGCACAAGGTCAAGCTGCTGAACCAGATAGCGGTTGTGCGAAGCAAGGTGGATCTGCTTGTGAAAGCGCCGGTTCGCCCGTGCCAGCGCGCCGGGATTGTCCAGCAGCGCCCGGTCGTCATCCACCATTTCGTGCAGGACCTGGATTTCCTCTTCGGTGGCATGGCGCGCAGCCAGCCGGGCCGCCAGGCCTTCAAGCTCGGTACGCACGACGTATAATTCAGCCATCTGGTTGTGATCCAGCGATGCCACGATCAGCGACCGCCCGTCCCGCGTCAGCAATGACTGGGTTTCCAGCCGTTGAAGCGCCTCGCGGATCGGCGTGCGCGACACACCGAACCGGTCCGCCAGATCGCTTTCCACCAGCCGGTCGCCGGGTTTGTACACGCCGACGTCGATCGCTTCGAGGATCAGCGTATAGGCATCCTTCTGCTGCGGCCTCGATATGTTCATGTGCTGTCCTCTGTGCATTGACGCAGGATAGCCCTGACCGGCCCCGTCAATCAAGCCAAGCCGTTGCAAACCCCGCCCCGCGGGGGCGATCGTCCGGCCGACAACCGACCGCCGCGCGGCGAAAACGTCGCGCCACTGCATCAGCGATTGCGCCATCCCCGCACCGGCAGTAGCGTCGTACCATGATCAGGCAAAGCTTCTCTCATGTCCGGACCTGGGTGTTCGATCTTGACAACACCCTCTATCCGCCCGCCGCCCGCCTCTTTGAACAGATCGAGGTGCGCATGACCCGTTTCGTCATGCAGGCGCTCGGGGTCGATCATGACCATGCGAACCATCTGCGCAAGCATTACTGGCACACCTATGGCACGACCCTTGCCGGGCTCATGCGCGAACATGGCGTAGACCCTGCCCCCTATCTGCAAGAGGTCCACGACATCACCTTCGACACGTTGGAACCCGACCCGCATCTGGCCCGCCTGATCGCCGGTCTGCCGGGGCGCAAGATCGTCTACACCAACGGCACCGCCCCCTACGCGGCACAGGTGCTCAGGGCGCGCGGGCTCGAGGCGGCGTTCGACGCACTTTATGGTGTCGAGCACGCGGATTTTGCGCCCAAGCCCGAGCGCGCGGCCTTCGAGGCGGTCTTTGCCCGCGACGGCACCGACAGCAGCGTCGCCGCGATGTTCGAGGATGACATCCGCAACCTGACCGCCCCCCACGCCATGGGCATGCGCACCGTTCATGTCGCCCCCGAAGCGATAAAGGCCGACCACATCCATCACCACACCGACGACCTTGGCGCATTCCTCGCCCGCCTGACCTGATCCCCCTGCGGCGCGATGATGCAGTGCGCCCGGCACGCACTGCACTAGATAGAAATGCAGGAGGCCGACATGGACTTTGACATCGTGATTTCGGGCGGCGGGATCGCCGGGCTTACAGCCGCTGCCGTCTTTGGCGCACAGGGGTTTGCCGTGCTCTGCGTCGACCCCGCGCCCCCCGTGACGGAACAGGACGCCGACGGCGCCGATCTGCGCAGCACCGCCTTTCTTCAGCCGGCCCGCGCCTTTCTGGAACGCGCCGGCATCTGGGACCGGCTGTCGGACCATGCCATGCCGCTCCAGGTGATGCGCATCGTCGATGCCGGCGGGGCCGAGGCCGCACCGCGGGTGACACGCGCCTTCGACGCCTCCGAGATTTCAGACCTGCCCTTTGGCTGGAACCTGCCCAACTGGCTGCTGCGGCGCGAACTGAGCGCGCAGTTGCACGACATGCCGACGGTCGATTTCCGTCCCGGCACGGCAACGACCACGCTGTTCACGCGCACCGCATCGGCCCGGGTGGGCCTGAGCGACGGCAGCCGCGTCACCGCGAAACTGGTGATCGCGGCAGACGGGCGCGACTCTCCCATGCGGCGGGCGGCCGGGATCGACGTCACCACGACGCATTTCGGCCAGAAGGCGCTGGCCTTTGCCGTCACCCACCCAATCCCGCACGAGAATGTCTCGACCGAGATCCACCGCACCGGCGGGCCATTCACCTTTGTCCCCCTGCCCGACCGCGACGGGCGCCCCTGTTCGGCCATCGTCTGGATGGACACCGCAGCCCAAGCCAATGACCTGCTGGCTCTGGACATCCCTGCGTTCGAGGCGGCGATGTCAGAACGTTCCTGCCACCTGTTCGGACCGCTCACTCTGGCCAGCCGCCGTGGCGCCTGGCCGATCATTGCACAGGCGGCGCACAGGCTGTCGGGCGAACGTCTGGCGCTGGTGGCCGAGGCGGCACATGTGGTCCCGCCCATCGGCGCGCAGGGCCTGAACATGAGCCTGGCGGATCTGGACCTGCTGCTGGATCTGGCACTTGCGCAGCGTGACACGCTCGGCTCTGCCGCGATGCTGCACGCTTACCATCGCAGGCGCATCGCCGACGTCCGTGCCCGGGTCGCGGGGATCACCCTGCTCAACCGGGCATCTATGGCGTCGGACCCGCTCTTGCGCGACGCCCGCGCGGCGGGGCTCCAGGCACTTTATGCCCTCTCACCCCTGCGCAAGACACTGATGCAGGCGGGGCTGGGCACGGCCAAGGCCAGCCCGCGTTGACAGGGTCATGGACGATCAGAGAACCTGATCGACCACCCGGCGCAACCGCGCCACCGTGCCGCCCACATCGTAAAGTTTGTCCAGACCGAACAGCCCCAACCGAAAGGTGCTGAACCCGGCAGGCTCGTCGCATTGCAGCGGCACGCCGGCGGCGATCTGCATGCCCTTCGCGGCAAAGGCCCGGCCCGACTGGATTTCGGGATCGTCGGTATAGCTCACCACCACGCCGGGCGCGCCGAATCCGTCGGCAGCCACCGATTTCACGCCCTTCTCGGCCAGCAGCTCGCGCACTGCCGTCCCCAGCGCCCACTGCGCCTCTTTAAGGCGGGTAAAGCCATAGTCTTTTGTTTCCAGCATCGTATCGCGAAAGACGCGCAGCCCGTCGGTGGGCATCGTGGCATGATAGGCATGCCCGCCGTTCTCGTAGGCCGCCATGATCTGGTGCCATTTCTTCAGGTCACAGGCAAAGCTGTCGGATGTGGTTTCAGCCAGCCGGTCCACCGCCCGCTGCGACATCATCACAAGCCCGGCGCAGGGCGTTGCGGACCAGCCCTTTTGCGGCGCCGAGATCAGCACATCGACGCCGGTCGCGGCCATGTCCACCCAGACACAGCCGCTGGCGATGCAGTCAAGCACCATCAGCGCGCCGACCTCGTGCGCGGCCGCCGAAAGCGCGGTCAGATAATTGTCCGGCAGGATGATCCCGGCCGAGGTTTCCACATGCGGTGCAAAGACGATGTCGGGGCGGATCTCGCGGATCTGCGCCGTCACCTCGTCGATCGGCGCCGGGGCAAAAGGCGCCTGGAGTCCGTTGCCGCTTGGACGCGCCTTCATCACATGCGTCTCGCCCGCAAAGCCGCCCGCCTCAAAGATCTGGCTCCAGCGATAGGAAAACCAGCCGTTGCGCACCACGAACACGTTTGCATCGCGCCCGAACTGCCGCGCCACGGCCTCCATCCCATAGGTGCCGCCGCCGGGAACAAGCGCCACCGCATCGGCGTGATACACTTCTTTCAGCATGCCCGATATATCGCGCATCACCTGCTGGAACGCCGCCGACATGTGGTTCAGTGACCGGTCCGTGAAAACCACCGAAAATTCGTCGAGCCCGGTAGGGTCGATCTGATCAAGCAAAGCCATGCGCCTTCTCCTCTGGTTGCGGGCTGAGTATCCTTTTGGCGCCGATTTGGCAAAGGTCTTCGATGCCACGGGGCGCGCGCCGCGATGTGCGGCGCCGCGACCAGCTTCGATCCCGAAAACATCAGCCTCACACTGGCTGACGGCCACGGCACCGGCCACGGCGTCTGCACCGGCTCCTGCCCGCCGCCGGGGTCAGACCGGCCCGGGCAATCGTTCCTCGGATAGCAGCACGTTGGCGTCGATGTTCCCGACCCCCGGCAGCGTCATGATCCGCCGCCGCAGCACCCGCTCGAAATCCGAAATGTCGCGCGCCACAACCCGCAGGCGGTAATCGTAAAGACCCAAAACATGCTCGACGGTCTGCACCTCGGGAATGGCGCTGACCGCCCGTTCGAAATCCTGCAACGACACCCGCCCCTTGGTGGCAAGCTTCACGCCCAGAAAGACGGTCACCCCAAAGCCCAGCGCCTCGCGGTCCAGATCCAGTCGCTGACCACGGAACACCCCCGCCGCACGCAGTCGCTTTATCCGGCGCCAGGCCGCGGGCTGTGACAGGTTCAGCGCGCGCCCCAGCGCCCCGGCGCTTTGCGTGGCATCGGCGGCCAGCGACCGGATCAGCGCCCGGTCGGTATCGTCAAGTTCGATCATAGCGGCAGGCTCTCGTCGGTCTTGACCCGCGCCACATGCATCAGGGCATCCACATCCGTGATATGCGGCAACGTCAGGATCCTGTGACGATAGACCTGCTGATAATGCCCCATGTCGCGCGCGATCACCGACAGCCGCGCGTCCACCTGCCCGAGGAAGGTCTGGATCTCGATCACCTCGGGCACCTCCCGCGCCGCAGCGGCAAAGCTCTCGAAGGCAAGCGGCTGGGACTTGTCCAGCGTGATTCGCAGGCTGACCTCGACCGAATAGCCCAGAACCTGCCAGTCGATCACGGCCCGCACGCCGCGCAGGATGCCCGTATCGCGCAGCCGCTCGATCCTGCGCGACAGCGTCGCCGAGGCCAGCCCGGCCCGCTCGGCCAGATCGGCAGCGGACGACTCGGGGGCCGCCTGCATCTGGCGCAGGATGCGCCGGTCGGTATCGTCAAGCATGATTATCTCACAGTATGCGGATCTTGCGAATGATCCTTCTTCTTTTTCTCAAATACCCAATCGAAACGCAACCGCACACGCAACGTTCAGGCTAGAGTATGCTTCACAACAACCGGAAAAACCTCGGAAGGACGCCAAGATGCGTGTGTATTACGACCGCGACTGCGACATCAATCTCATCAAGGACATGAAGGTGGCAATCCTCGGCTACGGCAGCCAGGGCCATGCCCATGCCCTCAACCTGCGCGACTCGGGCGCAAAGAACGTCGTCGTGGCCCTGCGCGAAGGCAGCGCTTCGGCAAAGAAGGCCGAAGGCGAGGGCCTCAAGGTTATGGGCATCGCAGAAGCGGCCGCCTGGTGCGACCTCATCATGTTCACCATGCCCGACGAACTCCAGGCCGAAACTTACCGCAAATACGTGCATGACAACCTGCGCGAAGGCGCGGCCATCGCCTTTGCCCACGGGCTGAACGTGCATTTCGGCCTGATCGAACCCAAGCCCGGCAATGATGTGATCATGATGGCCCCAAAGGGACCCGGCCACACCGTGCGCGGTGAATACACCAAGGGCGGTGGCGTGCCCTGCCTCGTGGCGGTCCACAACGACGCCTCGGGCCGCGCGCTGGAAATCGGCCTGTCCTATTGCTCGGCCATCGGTGGCGGCCGCTCGGGCGTGATCGAAACGAACTTCCGCCAGGAATGTGAAACCGACCTCTTCGGCGAACAGGCTGTCCTGTGCGGCGGTGTGGTCGAACTGATCCGCATGGGTTTCGAAACCCTGGTCGAGGCGGGCTACGAGCCGGAAATGGCCTATTTCGAATGTCTGCACGAGGTCAAGCTGATCGTCGACCTGATCTACGAAGGCGGCATCGCCAACATGAACTATTCGATCAGCAACACCGCCGAGTATGGCGAATACGTCAGCGGCCCCCGCATCCTGCCCTATGTCGAGACGAAGGCACGGATGAAAGAGGTCCTGACCGACATTCAGACCGGCAAGTTCGTGCGTGACTTCATGCAGGAAAACGCAGTTGGCCAGCCTTTCTTCAAGGCCACCCGCCGTCTGAACGACGAGCACCAGATCGAAAAGGTCGGGGAAAAGCTGCGCGCCATGATGCCCTGGATCTCGGCCGGCAAGATGGTCGACAAATCCAAGAACTGAGTCACTCTGGACTCAGATAGGTACAGACAAGGGAATGAGGCGCCGTCACAGGCGCCTCATTGCGTCACGATTGTTGCTCGGTGCCGTCGGTGCGATGCGCCGATCCGTCAGCCGCAAGCGCACTTTTTGGTGCGGATGGGTCATTTTTGCGTTCTTCCGTCTTGTGCTTGCTCCAGAGCGCGAACACGATCACGATCAGCAAGGTGATCAGGGCCAGCAGCGGCACGATAAAGAAAAAATCCATTTCAGTTTCCTCCAGGGTTGATTTTCAGGGCAGAATTGCAAAACGCCTTTGGGGCTGGATCGTTCCCTGCTGTGCCAATAGTTCGGGCAGGCATCACGTCGAACGGTCGGAATTCCGCCGATGCAAGCCAAAATCGGCGGGATCGGGCGCAAATCGCTCTGTCACACCAAGAACTCCGGCACTAATAACGCCCTCGCGCATTGATCGCCGTAAAGCCACAAAACCACAGCATAGCCACAACGGCAAAGCCACAGCCGCTATATGCCACCCCGGAGTTTGCCATGCGCCTGACCCTTCTCGACGGTTTCCGAGGATTCTTCCTCCTCTTCATGATGATCGCCCATGCCAACGGGTCGTTCCACGCTGTTCTAGGCGCATACAATCATCACATGCTGGGCTGGGTCGAGGATGCGCAGGGCTTTGTGTTCATCTCGGGCTTCGTCGTCGGGTTGGTCTATACCGGCATACTCGACCGTCGCGGTCCCGCCGGGATGCGTGGGGCGGTGATGCGGCGTATCCGCACGATCTATACCTATCAGGTGCTGCTGATCCTGGGCTTCTGTGCCGCGGCACTTGCCCTTGCTGCATTTGGCTTGAGGCCGGACATCCTGAACCAGTATGTGGCAGAGCCTCTGGCCTTTACCGTGGCGTCGCTGCTGCTGGTCACGGGATCGCTGCACATGGGCATCCTCGCGCTCTATATCTGGCTGATGCTGCTCACACCGCTTGCGCTGATGGCGTTTCACAGGGGTTGGGCCAAGTGGTGGGCGCTGGCCTCGGTCGCCGCCTGGCTTCTGGCCCAGTCCGGCCTGCCGGATGCCGCGCAATTGCCGGTCGAACGCGTGCTGAAAGATGCCGGGCATGGCATCAATATCGGCATCTATTTCAACGTCTTCGGCTGGCAGACGCTGTACTTTCTTGGTCTCTACCTTGGCTTCCTGTTCGCCCGGGACGAGCTTGACACATCCCGTTTGTGCGACCCGCGCCTGCGTCCGGTGTTCTGGCTGGCCGTGGCGGGTGTCGTCGCTTTCGCGATCTTCGACCGCGCCATGAGCCTTGGCTGGATCGAGCAGGACCTGCGCCGCACCCTCTGGAGAGAGATCGACCGCGGCAACATGCACATTGTCTATCTTGCCAACTTCCTGCTCGATCTCTTCGTGATCAGCTGGCTTCTGGTTGCCGGCCCGTCCAGCGGCAACCGTGTGCTTGCCGCAATGGGACGCGGGATTGAGTGGCTGTTCACCCGGCGCGCGCTGGTGTTTCTGGGTCAGCACTCGCTTCAGGTGTTCGCGGCGCATGTGGTGCTGACCTATGTCATCATGTGGGGGATGACCGGGCGCGACCTGCCCGCGCTGGTTGACAACTTCTTGCTGCTGGCGTCGATCGGTGCGCTTTACGTGGTGGCCTGGGGACACGCGCGCCTGTCGCGCAAACCGGCCCGCCGTCCCGCATCGACCAAAGCACCGCAAGCCGAAAGCGTCCAGGCGCGGCGTCAGCCCGCCATTCCGGGACGCCGACAAAGGCTAAGCAATGACTGAACCGCCCTGACTCAACCGTGTCAGGGCCTCTTGATGTCTCTTTTCGATCTTGCGGACATGCAAGACGCGGCGCGCGTGTGGCGCGCCCGCGTGCATTGTCACATGTCGTTCTTCAGCTGGTAAAGGCACCAACCAAGCAGAGCCAGAAGAATTACGATCGTCAGGATGTAGAACATGATTTCCTCCATTCATTCTTCCCCAAGCTTAATGGTAAGGGCCTGCAAGGCAAGCATCCCGTTGGGGGTGCCCTGTTTCACATCACAGGTGACACATTCCCACACATGGCAATACCACTCCGCTGCCCGACATAACGCCGCGCAGCTGGCTCATGGTCGCGATCCTTGGACTGGTCTGGGGCAGCACCTTTCTGGTGATCGAAATCGCCCTGCGCGGCATCACCCCCTTCTGGCTGGCCGCCGCGCGAATCGGTTTCGCAATGCTGCTCACGGTCGGCATCTGGACACTGCGCGGGCGGAAACTGTTCCTGACCGCGGACAGGCCGTGGTCTCGTCTGGCCCTGATCGGCCTGCTCACCTCGGCGCTGCCGTTTGCACTGCTCAGCTGGGGGCAGCAATACGTCACCTCCGGCTTTGCCGGGGTCTGCATGGCCGCTGTCGCGCTTCTGGTGCTGCCGATGGCGCATGTATTCCTTCCTGGCGAACGCATGACGCTGCGCCGCACCTTCGGCTTTGTCATCGGCTTTGCCGGCGTCGCCCTTCTGTTGGGGGGCGAGGCGTTCCGGTCCACCGGCGTCGTGCTGGAACCTCTGGGTCGGCTTGCCTGCCTCGGGGCCGCGGGCTGTTATGCCATAAGCTCGGTGGTGATGCGCAGGCTGCCGCCGATGGACCCGATCGGCATCGCCACGGTACCGCTCATCTTCGGCACGCTGATGGTGGTGCCCCTGGCCTGGGTCGTCGAGGGGCCACCGCCCCTGCCCGCGCCGCAGACCATCCTCGTTCTGGCCTTTCTCGGGCTGGTGCCGACCGCCGGCGCCCATCTGCTGCGTGTGCTGGTGATCCGCAGTGCAGGACCGGTGTTCATGAGCCTCACCAACTATCAGGTGCCGATGTGGTCGGTGCTGCTGGGCGTGCTGCTGCTGGGCGAACAGATGCGGACAAGCCTGCTGTTCGCCATGGCGCTGATCCTTGTCGGCGTGGCCATCAGCCAGTGGGGCGCCCTGACGCGGCTGTTGCGCGGCTCGGCCTGAGCGCGGGCGCGGCAGACACCGCGCGCAGGCCCGACCGCGACCGCAACCGCCCGGTCCGCGCCGATCCGGGCGTGCCCGCTGCAACTGCGAGCGGGGAGTCGGCCCACTCAGATCAGTGAATTGACTTTTCATGGATTTTTGCGGAAAGATCACGCCACCCGAACGACCATTTCGATACCTGGGTGCACGGCACATCGAAAAGAGATCGTGAACAAGATCGACCAGGGCCGCGGCGACGCCGAACAGGACACCGCCGCCGTGCCTTATTATACCACTGGCGCGTTTGTGGTCGAGCGGGGCGCGATCATCACGCCGAAAGAGGTGCTGGAAGAAGAAAAGGGCTGAAGCGATCCTAGAATCCAAGATCCTGCCGACATGTTTGATCGGTCTGCCCGGCGTTTCCGTCTCAATCGATGTAGAAACCGCCCGTCACCGCGGGCCGCCTCCGGATGCACTCAGCTGTCCGGCAGGCAGTTCAAGTCATTGTAATTGAAAGAGGCACGCTCTGGAGCGTATCGCGTTTTATCGGGTTCATTCACCGACGCAGCGTTGGCGCAAGCAAATGCGTGCGGTCCGCGGGATGAATTCGATCCAACGCGGCGTACTCTAGACCGCCGCATAGCCCACTTCGGCGCGCCGGTATTCTTCAAGGATGTCGCGCGTGCCGTCGCGGGAACAGGGAACTGCCGCGCGATCCCTATGGACCAAAACCGGAAAGCCGACGACACATAAGCGCGTTGCGACGCCAGCCCTGAGGCGTGGCAGTGGCACGGCGCCGGTTTATGACCGCGGTCATAACTTTTGCCGTCACTCCCAGCAGCTGACCAGCACCGTCATTCCGGCCGCCACCGTGGTCAGATCCTCGGGGGCCATCGCGGCCTGGCCCTGCGTGGCGGTGGCGCGCAGGCCCGCGCGGCCCAGCAGGGCCTGGATGTCCTCTGACTTGGCGGCAAAGCTCACGTCTTCGGGCAGCTGGCGGCTTCCGGAGTCGCGCGGGAGCAGCATGCCCAGCACGGCGCCCCCGGTATCGAGCACCGGCCCCCCCGCATCGCCGGGCAAAGAGGCCAGCGCCAGCCGCTTGCGGTTCTCTTCGCCGGAAAGACCGCGCATGTCTTCGAGCGTGCCGAAGGTCAGCGTCGGCGCGTTCAGCACGCCGCCAAAGGAATAGCCCGAAACCGCCACCTCGGATTGCAGCCGCGGCAGCGCGTCGCGAAAGGCGGCGACGGACTGCGGTGCCAGAGTGGTTTGCGCGCGCAAAATTGCGACACCGGTCGTCGCATCTTCGGCCAGGACGCGGGCGTCATACCTGTCCTCAAGCGTGATGCGCCCGCAATCCGCCACCGCATCCCGCGCGGTGACCACGGTGCCGGCACCGTCGATGTAGAACCCCGAGGCGGTCAGCCGGGGGCGGCGGATCTGCAATCCCGCCATCAGGTCGACCGACGGTTCGGTTTCCGGCGCGGCGTCCCGTTCGAGCACGCCGGGCAGCGTCTGAAAACTGGCCTGCATCGCGTCCAGAACGCGGCTGCGCCGTTCTTCATCGTTCGCGGGCCAGACAAGGGTAAAGCCCTTGATCTGGCCACCTTCAAGCTGCACCTCTGTGTGTGAGACGATTTTGCCATTGGCGCCGGTCAGGGTAAAGCCGGTGCTGCGCCGTTCGCGTTCGCCAGTTAGTGGCACGATTTCAAGCGTCTGCATGATCTCGTACAGGCCGAACAATGTCGCCTGATCCCCCGGCTGGCTGATCAACAGGACCTGGACGGGAAGATCTCCGGTCGGGGCGTAATGCGCAAAGGGCGAATCGTAGCGGTCAAAGGCAACGACGCCCATCGGGATCTGCATCGCGATTCCGGCTCGGGTTTCCGTCACCAGTTGCAGGTCCATGCCTTCGAGCACCGCATTGTACTGCCGCAGCAGTTCGGCGCGCTGGCGCGAGGTCAGGATGCCCGTGGGTTCGTATCCCTGGGACTGCTGCCAGCCCGCCATGGAATTGCGCGTGCCGCGCCCGAAGGCGCCGTCGATGGCTGCATCGTAATAGCCAGCCCAACGCAGCGCGACCTGCAACTGTTCCCGTTCGGTGCGGTCAAGCTGTGCCTCGATCGCGGCGGCCTCGCGCGGGGTTTCATCGCGGAGCACCGGTTCGGCGATGGTTTGCGCCGCAGTGCCCGGCTCTGTGCGCGGCTCTGTGGCCGGGTCCAGTGGCATTTGGGTGATTTCGCTTGCTGTTCCGGACTGCATACCCGGCGCACTGGCACCAACGGGCCAGAACTGACGACGCAAATTGCTGTTGTCGGCGATAAAGCTGTCGCGCGGGATCTGGCCCTCTGCGCGCAGCTGGCGCAGGCGCGCCTCGGCCTCGGCGCGGTCATAGGGGCCGATGGCAATGCCGTACCATCCGCCGCCCAGCGAAAAGCCGTTCACGTCGCGCAGATAGCTGGCATAGTCGCGCACCCGGTCCTCGGCCCGGGTCAGCGATGGCTGCGCCTCTATCTGGATGTAGGTCGCATCCTGCGCGACAGCCGTGCGGGCCGTCAGAAATACGGCAGCCAGAAGCGCCATCACCAATCGTGTCATACCTGTCGTCGTCCCTGAACCAACCCGCCGTTTCCGTGCCTTACTCCGGATTTATCAAAAGCCACACCCCCCGTCGCGCAAAATATGGCGAGCGGTGCAATTGACCCTCGCCCGCCTAAAGCCTAAGCAGACAAAAATGCACGTTGGGATACTCTGCATGGACAATACCACCCGGACAGATGCGGGCAAGCCGCGCAGCTTTCAGGACATCATCCTGCGGTTGCAAGCCTACTGGGCCGCCCGGGGCTGTGCGATCCTGCAACCCTACGACATGGAGGTTGGCGCGGGCACCTTTCACCCCGCCACCACGTTGCGCAGCCTGGGCACGCGGCCCTGGGCGGCGGCCTATGTCCAGCCCTCGCGGCGTCCCACCGACGGGCGCTATGGCGAGAACCCGAACCGGTTGCAGCACTATTACCAGTTCCAGGTGCTGATCAAACCCTCGCCCCCGGATCTTCAGGCGCTCTACCTTGGCAGCCTCGAGGCGATCGGCATCGACATGGCGCTGCATGACGTCCGCTTTGTCGAGGACGACTGGGAATCGCCGACGCTGGGTGCCTGGGGTCTGGGATGGGAAGTGTGGTGCGACGGCATGGAAGTGTCGCAGTTCACCTATTTCCAGCAAGTCGGCGGACATGATTGTCACCCGGTTTCGGGCGAACTGACCTATGGCCTTGAACGGCTTGCGATGTATGTGCTGGGCGTGGATCACGTGATGGAAATGCCCTTCAACGATCCGCAATCACCCATTGCGCTGCGCTATGGCGACATCTTCCGCCAGACCGAAGAGGAATATTCGCGCTGGAACTTCGACGTGGCCGACACCGCGATCCTGTTGCAGCACTTTGTCGATGCCGAATCCGAATGTGCGCGCATCCTTGATCAGGCACCCGATGACCCGAAGACCGGCAAGCGCATCGTGATGGCCCATCCGGCCTATGACCAGTGCATCAAGGCAAGCCACCTGTTCAACCTGCTGGACGCGCGCGGCGTGATTTCCGTCACTGAACGGCAATCCTATATCGGGCGGGTCCGGGCGCTGGCGAAACGCTGTGCCGATGCCTTCGTGACCACTGCGGCGGGCGGGATGGCAACCTGATGGCCATTCGCGACAGCCTGCTGCGACGCCTGAAGTTACGGCTGTTCCAGAATCTTCCCGGCGATACCGGCCTGCGCTACCGACGCAAATACATCAGACTTTTCTCGCACGAGGCCGAAACCCAAATGGACGAGGCGATCCGGGCCGCGGCGGGGGGCATCTGCATCGATCTTGGGGCCAACATCGGCCGATGCTCGCGCAAGATGGCCGCCCATGCCGGCCGCGTCTATGCCTTTGAGCCGGACCCCTGGACCGCGGCGCAGCTGCGTGAAAACCTTGCCGATCTTGCCAACGTCGAGGTGATCGAAGCTGCCGCTTCGACCGAAGCGGGCACAGTCCAGCTTTACCGGTCGGCAGGGTTCGAGGAAGACCCCGATTTCCAGTCGCTATCGTCCTCAATCGTCGCCCAAAAGCGCAACATCGACACTTCGGTTGCGATCGATGTGCCGCAGATCGACTTTACCGCCTTTCTCGAAGGTCTGGACACGGATATCGCCATCATCAAGATGGATATCGAAGGCGCCGAAGTCGCTGTGATGGAAAAACTGCTCGACCACCCTGTCCTGCACCGGATCGGCCACATCTTTGTCGAAACGCACGAATCGCGTGTGCCGGAGCTTGCCAGACGATCCGAGGCGTTGCGCAAACGCAGCAAAACGATCGCGCGTCCGGTCATCAACATGGACTGGAAATAAGCCCTTGGCGCAGAATAACACCGGCAAGATCATGGTCGCCTTCATCGTTGTCACGGCGCTCGTCGCCGGGGCGCTGCTGTATTACACGCAGGTCTATGCCTATTATTACGAAGTGGTTGCCACCGGCACCGACGATGTTCGTGTGACCGGCATGGTGTCCGATGTGCCGGAAACCATCCTCTACGAGGATTTCCGCGCCATAGACGCCGATTCTTCGCCCATCCGCTACCGCGCCTGCTTTACCACGCCGTCGACGCTGGAACAGTTGCAGGACACCTATGCCCTTTATCCCGGCGCCGAACCGCGCGTCGCGCCCGGCTGGTTCGACTGTTTCGATGCCCAAGCCATCGGCGAAGATCTTGCCGCCGGCCGCGCCATGGCGTTCACCGGCCAGCGCAACATCGAATTCGGTATCGACCGGGTGGTTGCGGTCACCCAGGATGGCCGGGGTTATGTCTGGCACGAAGTCAACGAATGTGGCGACAAATCCTATGATGGCACGCCACTGGGCGAAGATTGCCCCGAGCGAGACTGAAGACAGCCCCTTTCGCTGAGGAAAAAAGTCCCGCCGGTCAACTGCTTGTTGCGGCACCTTGCGTTGACTGCGCGCCGCCAGGGAACCAGACCGCCCTGCAAAGCGCTACTCCTTCACCAAAAAGGAGTCTCAGTAATGTCCAGCACAGCCCCCGCCTGGGTCGTTCCCGTCATGCGCACAGGATATGCCGCGCGTGGTGCGGTCTATACCGTTGTCGGGGGGCTTGCCCTGATCGCCGCAGTTTACGGCGGACAGGCCGAAGGCACCACCAGCGCGCTGGCCGAGCTGCGCGACCAGCCGTGGGGCACTCCGTTGCTTTGGGCGATTGCGGTCGGTATGTGGGCCTATGCGGTCTGGCGGCTGATCGACTCCTGGTACGATCTCGAAGACTACGGGACCGAGGCCAAGGGCGTTGTCGCGCGCGCCGGTCAGGTGGTGACGGGGCTTATCCACGCGGCCATAGGCGTCTCTGTTGCCGGGCTTGCCCTTGGGCAGGGCGGCGGCGGCGGCGACAGCGCCTCTGACTGGACCGCCAAGGTTATGACACTGCCCTACGGGCCGTGGATTGTGATCGGCACCGGCCTTGTCACCATGGGGGCGGGGATTTTCTACATCCACAAGGGCGTGACCGAGAAATACAAGCGCACCCTGAGGGTGACGTCGTTGACCGAACGGCTTGATCCGGTGATGAAATACGGCTTTGTCGCGCAAGGCGCCGTGGTCGGCATCGTCGGCGCGCTGATCGCTTTTGCGGGCTACACCACCGATCCGCAAGAGGCCGGCGGCGTCGGCGAAGCCTTGCAGCAATTGCGTGAACTTGCTTATGGCCGCATCCTTCTGGGGGTCGTCGCCCTTGGCCTGATCGCCTTTGCAATCGAGAACATTGTCGAGGCTGTCTATCGCATCGTGCCGCGCTGCGCAGGACCGGACGTCCGCACCCTTGCCATGCAGGCCGAAGCGAAGGCACGTCAGGCCACCTCCTGACGCAATCGGCTGGACGTCTGCCGCGCGTCCCGTTATCCCCCCTTCGACTGACCGCGCGCCGGACGGCGCGGGGCACTTGGAAGATGTGGTGACCCGATGCCCGACCTGCTGATCGAACTGTTCTCTGAAGAAATCCCCGCGCGGATGCAGGACCGTGCCGCGGCCGACCTGAAATCACACGTGACGAACGGCCTCGTCGAGGCGGGGCTCACCTATGCGGGGGCGGCCGCGTTTTCGACCCCGCGCCGTCTGACGCTGGCCATCGAGGGTCTGCTGGACCGCAGCCCGACCCTGCGCGAGGAACGCAAGGGCCCCCGCGTCGATGCGCCCGAAAAGGCGATCGAGGGCTTTCTGCGCGGCGTCGGGCTGCGCCGAGATCAGCTGATCGAGCGGGACGAAAAAAAGGGCCGCGTGTTCTATGCGATGATCGAAAAACCGGGCCGCCCGGCGGCCGAGATCGTGACCGAGGTGGTGCAGGACACCATCGCCACCTTTCCCTGGCCCAAATCGATGCGCTGGGGCGACGGCACCCTGCGCTGGGTGCGCCCGCTGCACCGCATCCTGTGCCTGCTGACCACCGAGGCGGGCGCCGAGGTTGTGCCCGTGACCGTGGGCAACATTGATGCGGCGGACGTGACGGAAGGCCACCGCTTTCTGGCGCCGGGCGCCTTTTCCGTAACCTCGTTCGAGAATTACGCGGCCAAGCTCAAGCGCGCCTTTGTGGTCCTGTCCGCGGAAGAGCGTGCCGAAGCTATCTGGAATGACGCCACGAACATGGCTTTTGCCAGCGGGCTGGAAGTGGTCGAAGACAAGGCGCTGCTGGCCGAGGTTGCGGGGCTGGTGGAATGGCCCGTCGTGCTGATGGGCGACATCGGCGCCGAGTTCCTGGACCTGCCGCCCGAAGTGCTCCAGACCTCGATGCGCGAACATCAGAAGTTCTTTTCGGTAAAAGTTCCCGCAACGGGCCGGATCGAGAAATTTGTAACCGTCGCCAACCGCGGGACGGCAGATCACGGCGCCACGATCCTTGCGGGCAACCAGAAGGTGCTTGCCGCGCGTCTGTCGGATGCGCGGTTCTTCTGGGAAAACGACCTGCGGGTTGCAAAATCCGAGGCCGGGCTGTCGGTCTGGACCGATCAACTGGCCGACGTGACCTTTCACCACAAGCTCGGATCGCAGCGCGACAGGATCGAGCGGATAGCGGCACTTGCACGTGAACTCGCTCCGATGGTCGGCGCCGATGCCGATCTGGCGGCGCATGCTGCGCGGGTGGCCAAGGCGGACCTGCAATCGCAGATGGTGGGCGAGTTTCCGGAACTTCAGGGGCTTATGGGGCGGTATTACAGCGCCGTCGCAGGTTTGCCTGAAGACGTCGCTGCCGCATGCCAAGAGCATTATTCGCCTTTGGGGCCGTCGGATGACGTGCCCACCGCGCCTGTCTCTGTCGCGGTGGCGCTGGCGGACAAGCTGGACATGCTGACCGGGTTCTGGGGGATCGACGAAAAGCCCACAGGGTCAAAGGATCCTTTCGCGCTGCGGCGCGCGGCACTTGGGGTGATCCGGTTGGTCACGGCGAACGCTCTGACGGTGCCGCTGGCAAAAATTTTCGGCGAAAATTTTTGGTCCGCCGATCTGCTGTCGTTTCTTCACGACCGGCTCAAGGTCCATTTGCGCGACGAAGGCATCCGGCATGACGTGATCGATGCCTGCGTGTCGATGCCACAGAATGACGATCTGACCTTGTTGGTCGCACGCGCACGTGCCCTTTCGGACGTTCTCAGGACCGAGGACGGCACTAACCTTGTGCAGGGTTTCAAGCGGGCCAACAACATCCTCACCCAGGCCGAGGACAAGGATGGCGTCGAATATTCCTTTGGCGCTGACAAGAAATTCGCCGAAGCGCCCGAGGAACACGCGCTTTTCGCCGCGCTCGATTCGGCCGAGGCGAAGATCACCCCGGCCATGAAAACCGGGGATTTCGCCACCGCCATGCAGGCGATGGCGGCCCTGCGCCCCGCCGTCGATGCCTTTTTCGACGCCGTGCAGGTCAATGCGGACAGCGACGTGTTGCGCCGCAATCGGCTTAACCTGCTCAGCCGGATCCGGACCGTCTGTCTTCAGGCGGCGGATCTGAGTCGGCTCGACGGCTGAACGCGGCAACGAATCGCGACCTTTACACGGGCCTGATCCGGCGTATTCTTCGCACAGCCAAGAGGTGCTGCAGTGCAGAAATTCGACCCCCGGATCCTGGAAGAGACGCCCGATCCCGATGTGACGCTGATCCTTGCCGGAGCGCCCATAGCGACGCCGACCCATGGCGGGCGCGCGAAGTGTCTTCAGCGTCTGGTGCGGCTTGACCTGCCGGTGCCCTGCACTGTGGCGCTGTCGTTCCGCACCGTGCTGCGCATCGCCCACGGTTCCATGCCGGGCATGGCGACGATCCTTCAGCATTTTGACGGCGATGCCCTGCTTTGCGTGCGCCCCTCGTCCGAGGACCCCGACTGGGGCGGACCCGGGGCGATCCTGAACATCGGGATGAACGATCTCCGCTACGCCGCCCTGTGTGAAACCCTGGGCACCGAAGCGGCGACGAACCTTTACCTGCGGTTCATCAAATCCTATGCGATCCATGTGGCGCGGCTGGACCCGGACCTGTTCGACAGCATCGCGGACGATGGCAAGCTTGCACTGACGCAGGCGCTGCTGACCTACGAGGAAGAGGCCGAGGAGCCGTTTCCCCAGACCCCCGCGCGGCAGTTGTCCGAAGTGCTGCGGTCGATGGCGCGGGCATGGGAGGGCACGACGGCCCGGCTGCTGCGTCAGGCCAAGGGTGCGCCGGTGGATGCGGGCCTTGGCCTTGTGGTGCAGGAGATGGCACTGGGGCTGGGCAATGGCGAATGCGGCTCGGGTGTGCTGCAACTGGTCAATTCCGACACCGGAGCCTTGCAGGTCACCGGGCGTTACCTGAGCCAGAGCCAGGGGCGGGATGCCTTGCAGCGCGGCGCGGCATCGCTGTTTCTGGAACGCGATCCGCGCGGCCCGTCGCTTGAGGAACTGGCGCCCGAGGCTTTTGCCCAGCTCAAGGCACATGCGGCGCTGATGCGGCGCCGGTTGCGGGCCGAGATGCAGATCGAATTCACCATCGAGAACGGCCGCCTGCACATTCTGGACGGCGTACGTGTGCGCCGTTCGTCGCGGGCTTCTGTCCGCATCGCCGTTGGGCTGGCACAGGACGGCATCATCACCCCGCAAGAGGCGCTGCTGCGTGTCGAACCGCGCGCCCTGTCGGAACTGCTGCACCGCCAGATCGCCGAGGATGCACCGCGCGACCTGATCGGCAAGGGCATCGCGGCCAGTCCGGGGGCCGCGACGGGCCGCATGGTGTTTTCCGCCGCCGAGGCGCAGTCGAGCGCCGCGCGCGGCGAAACCTGCATCCTTGTGCGGCGCGAAACCTCGCCCGAGGATATCCGGGGCATGCACGCGGCCAGCGCCGTGCTGACCGAACGTGGCGGCATCACCAGCCACGCGGCCGTCATCGGGCGCGGCATCGGCCTGCCCTGCGTGGTGGGCGCGTCGCGGATGAAGTTCCACCTGCGCCGCAAGATGCTGGTGTCCGAGGATGGCCGCACCTTTCGCGAAGGGGATGTGATCACCGTCGACGGCACAAGGGGCGAGGTTCTTGCCGGAGCGCCGCAGATGGTCGAGCCGCTGCTGGACGACAGTTTCCAGACGCTTATGGGCTGGGCCGACGCGGAGCGCGACATCGGTGTGCGCGCCAATGCCGACACGCCCGCCGATGCCCAGACAGCGCGCAATTTTGCGGCGCAGGGCATCGGGCTGTGCCGGACCGAACACATGTTCTTTGAACCCGGGCGCCTGACGGTCATGCGCGAGATGATCTTTGCCGATGATCCGAAGGACCGACATTCGGCACTGGAACTGCTGCTGCCGATGCAGCGCGCGGATTTCAAGGAACTGTTCACCATCATGACCGGGCAGCCGGTCTGCATTCGCCTGTTCGACCCGCCCCTGCACGAATTCCTGCCCACCGACCGCGCCGGACTGCGCGACCTGGCCGAGGCGCTGGACCTGCCGGTAAGCGACGTCACCCGCCGGGTCGAATCGATGGGCGAATACAACCCCATGCTGGGCATGCGCGGCGTGCGTCTGGGCATCACCGTTCCCGAAATATACGACATGCAGGCCCGCGCCATCTTTGAGGCGACGGTCGAGACCGCGCAGGACGGCGTGGCCGTGGTGCCCGAGATCATGATTCCGCTGGTGTCCGCAAGCCGCGAGGTAGAGATCGTGCGCAAGCGCATCGACGCGGTGGCGGCGGCGGTGCGCAGTGAACGCGGCGTCGATTTCACCTTTCGCCTGGGGGTCATGGCCGAAACGCCGCGCGCCTGCCTGCGCGCCGACGAGATCGTGCAGCATGTCCAGTTCCTGAGCTTCGGGACCAACGACCTGACGCAGATGACCTATGGCCTGTCGCGCGACGATGCCGGGCGGTTCATGTCGGAATATGTGCGTCAGGGCGTGTTTCCCGAGGATCCGTTCCATCGCCTGGACACCGACGGCGTGGGCGAGCTGTTGCGCATCGGGGCCGCCCGGGCAAGGGCGGGACGGCCGCATGTGACGCTGTCGATCTGTGGCGAACATGGTGGCGACCCCGAATCGATTGCCTTTTGCCGGGCCGCCGGATTCGACTATGTCAGCTGTTCGCCTTTTCGCGTTCCGCTTGCACGGCTTGCCGCAGCACAACTTGCAGTACGGGACAAGATCGGGTAGATTCAGCCGCGCGATCCCACTTTATATGCTATTTTCAGCGTCCGATGGGCGGTGTTTTGCCGATCGGACAGCCCCCAAACTTTACCTCAGCCCCCCCTCTGGCTATGACGCCCGAGTTTTGTGCGATCTGAAGACCCGCATGGACGGCCATCCGCAGAGGTAGAGGGACATCATGTTCAAAATCATTTCGGTCGCGATTTTCGCAACCATCGCATTTTATCAGCCCGCATTTGCAGAGCGCGAGAACACCAACGCCGACACCCTGATCAAGATCGAACAGCGCGGCTTGCGCGCTGCAAAGCCCGCCCACCTGCGCAGTTTGCTGTCGCCGACCGCGCCATCTTCGGCCACCGATGTCAACTACAGCCGCGGCTTTCTGAGCGAGCAACCCCGGGCAGCCGGCGACGAGCAGTGGCAGTGCCTTGCCGAGGCGCTGTATTTCGAGGCCCGCGGAGAGACCGTGAAAGGCCAGTTCGCGGTGGCCGAGGTCATCCTGAACCGCGTCGACAGCCCGCGCTATCCCAATTCGGTCTGCGGTGTCGTGCATCAGGGCACAGGCAAGAAATACGGCTGCCAGTTCACCTACACCTGTGACGGAAACCCCGAATCGATCCACGAACCCGGCGCCTTTGCCGACGTCGGCAAGGTGGCCCTGCTGATGCTGTCCGGCGCGCCGCGCGCGCTGACCGACGGGGCCACGCATTACCACACCGGACAGGTGAACCCGAAGTGGGCGCGCAAGTTCCCGTTGACCGCGCAGATCGGGACGCATCTTTTCTATCGCCAGCCCACCCGCCTGAGCCGGAACTGAGCCCGACCGATACCAAAGATGGCACAAACCGTCGCTTTCGGCGGGTGTGTCCGCGCGCAGGCGCTGATACAGTGGCCGGAACCTTGCCGCGCCGGATGCCTGCCATGACCAACGAAATCCACCTTGCCTTTTCGCATCCGTCCGAGCGGTCGCTGACGTCGGCCACGGACGATCCGCGCGACCGCATCTCGTTGCGCAATCACATTGCCGAGGTCGAGATTGGCGCCTTTCAGGCCGAACGCGGCACCACCCAGCGCATCTGTTTCAACGTGGTGGTCGAGGTCACACCGTTTACCGGCCCGCTGGACGACGATGTGGACCGCATCCTGTCCTATGACCGCGTGACCGAGGCCATCGCCCACGAGCTTGCTGTCGAACGCGTGAACCTGCTGGAAACACTGGCCGAGCGTTTGGCCGAGCGCATCCTGCTGGAACCGCAGGCGCTGCGGACCTTCGTGCGGATCGAAAAGCTGGACCGCGGCCCCGGCGCGCTGGGGGTCGAGATCGTGCGCACCCGCCGGGATCTGGGGCCACGGCTGCACGAGGCGGCGCAGGAACGCCCCCACCCCCGGGTGATCCATCTGTCGAACGAGGCCATTGCCTCGCCCGATCTGGTGGGTTGGATTGACCGGCTTCAGGCGTCGGATGTGCCTGCCATACTCTGTGTCGGGCTGCCTGTGACCGCCCTGCCCCATGCCGGTCACAGGCTCGCGCAGCGCCGGATCGATCTGCTGGGCATCGAGCAGAACGCCTGGGTGCTGGCCGGGCGCGACCCGCGCTGCAAGGTGGTCGGCACGCGCACCGAACTGGACTGGGCGATGCGGAACGGGCAGATCTGCGTCTGGGCACCGTCCAAGATGGTGCTGGACGCCGCACAGGGTGCAAGCCTGCCGCGCGGCGATGCAACCGACCTTGCCGTGTGGTTCGCGGACCAGATGACGGCGCGCGAACTGCTGGTGGTCGGTGTGCCTGTGCCCGAGACGGCACCGGTGCCGGTGCGGCGCGCGGCCACTCTGGAAAGCGCGATCTGAGCGCTTGCCAAGCCCGGCACGATACCCCATGCAAGGGCCATGAGCGACTATTTCAGACCACTTGTGCGCATGGATGCACCGCGCCCGGACACGGCTGTGCCGCTTGCCGGTGGTCCGGGCTGGTTCAGCCATGTCGAGCATCTGCGGCGCGGCCGCCCCGGCGTGCGGATGCCCGCCGCCGACCTGCCGCCCGAGGCGCTGAACGCCCTGTCGGCGCCCCGCCTGCCGGTCTGCGGTCTGAGCCTTGAGCGGCCGCGCCTTATGGGCATCCTCAACGTGACCCCCGACAGCTTTTCCGATGGCGGACGGTTCAGCGGGCCAGAGCGGGCCGTTGCCCACGGCCTGCGGATGATGGCGGACGGGGCCGACATGATCGATGTTGGTGGCGAATCCACCCGGCCCGGTGCGGAAACCCTGACCGTGGAAAGCGAGATCGCGCGGATCGAACCGGTGATCACGGCGCTTTGCCAAGCGGTCGACATCCCGATCTCGATCGACACGCGCAAGACCGGCGTTGCGGATGCGGCGGTGCAGGCCGGCGCCGTTCTGGTCAACGATGTGTCGGGCTTCACCCATGACAGGATGCTGGCGCAATACTGTGCCCGCAACGCGCTGCCGGTCTGTGTCATGCATGCGCAGGGCGACCCCGAAACGATGCAGAAGGCTCCGCGCTATGATGACGTGTTGCTGGATGTATATGATTTCCTGGCCGCACAGATCCTGATGCTCGGGGAGCTTGGTATTCCGCGCAGCCGCATCCTGGCCGATCCGGGCATCGGCTTTGGCAAGAACCTTGCCCACAACCTGACCATCCTGCGCAATGTGAGCCTGTTCCACAGCCTGGGATGTCCGGTCCTTGTCGGGGCCTCGCGCAAGGCGTTCATCGGCAGGATCGCCGGTGTGCCCGACACCGACATGCGGGTGCCCGGATCGCTGGCGGTCGCTTTGGGAGCCGTCGCGCAGGGCGTACAGATCCTGCGGGTGCATGATGTCGCCGAAACCGCTCAGGCCATTGCGCTTTGGTCCGCGGTCCACGAAGGAGAAAAGCATGACGCGTAAACTGTTCGGCACCGATGGTGTGCGGGGAACCGCCAACGTCTACCCGATGACGGCCCAGATGGCGCTGGCCATCGGCGCGGCGGCGGGCCGGTATTTCCGCCGCGAACGCAGTGGCGTGCACCGGGTGGTGATCGGCAAGGACACGCGGCAGTCTGGCTACATGTTCGAGAATGCACTGACCGCGGGGCTGACCTCGACCGGTATGAACGTACTGCTGCTTGGTCCTGTGCCGACGCCTGCTGTGGGGCTTCTGACCCCGTCGATGCGCGCCGATCTTGGCATCATGATTTCGGCCTCGCACAATCCGAGCCAGGACAACGGCATCAAGTTCTTCGGCCCCGACGGCTTCAAGCTTTCGGACGAGGCAGAGGCCGAGATCGAGGCGCTGGTGGAAAAAGGCGTCAATCCTGCCACTGCGGCCAATATCGGGCGAGCGCGGCGTATCGACGACGGGAGGTCGCGCTATCAGGAGCGGGTGAAGTCGACTTTTCCGGCCGGAATGCGTCTGGATGGAATGAAAGTGGTGATCGACTGCGCCAATGGCGCCGCCTACCGCGCGGCGCCAGAGGTGCTTTGGGAACTTGGTGCGGACGTGATTCCCATCGGCGTGTCGCCCAACGGGGCGAACATCAACCTCGACTGCGGCTCGACCAACCCGCGCATCGCGGCCGAGACGGTGGTCGCGCATGGGGCCCATATCGGCATCTGCCTTGATGGTGACGCCGACCGGGTGATCCTCATCGACGAGACTGGAAAGGTGGCGGATGGTGACCAGCTGATGGCGCTGATGGCCGCGCGCTGGGCCGAGGAAGGCCGCCTGAAGGACGCGACGCTAGTCGCCACGGTCATGTCCAACCTCGGACTTGAACGCTTTCTGGCCGAGCGTGGCGTGCGGCTGGAGCGGACAGGCGTGGGCGACCGCTACGTGGTCGAGGCGATGCGACGCGGCGGCTGGAACCTGGGTGGAGAACAGTCGGGACATATCGTGATGACCGACCATGCAACGACCGGCGACGGGCTGATGGCGGCGTTGCAGTTCCTCTCCGAGATGGTGCGCACGGGAAAGCCTGCGAGCGTGCTGGCCCACAGCTTTGACCCGGTGCCGCAGCTGCTGCGCAACGTCCGCTACAAGGCCGGGCAGACGCCGCTGGAAGATGCTGCCGTCAAAGGGGCGATCCGGGCAGCCGAATCCGATCTGGCCGACCGGGGCCGCCTGCTGATCCGCAAATCCGGTACCGAGCCGCTGATCCGCGTCATGGCGGAATGCGAGGACGAGACCCTGCTGGCGCGTGTGGTCGACAGTATCGTGGCCGAAGTCAACGCAGCGGTCTGAGGCGCACCAGTCCGACGTCGCGCGCCCAAGAGTTTTCTGAAAACTCTTGGCAAAACTTTTATGAAAAGTTTTGCGCCCGGGTCAGGCCGTGGTGCGGCGGGGCCTGAGAAAAGCGCCTGAGATCAGCGCCGCCAGCATCCGGACCAGCGTTGTCGCCAGCAGGAACCCCGCCCCGGCGAAAATCGCGCCTTCGAAGGTCACGGGCAGAGCCGGTCGGTAGGCGGCCCATGCGCGGGCCGCGATGTCCGGGTCGCCCAGATGTGCGGCCAGCCGCGCGCGGGTAAAGGGCCCGGCCCCGTCCAGCACCGCCAGATCGTTGCTGAGCCGGTCGTGGCGCGCGATGGTGGCAGCCATGCTGCGGGCATGTTCCGCTCCGAACGCTCCGCCACCTTGCAATTCCGACAGCGCGGCGATGCGGGTCAGCCCCACCCTGTCTGCATCGGCATCGAACTGCTGCACGATCCGCGCCAGTTCATCCACCGCGCCGCCAAGGCGCTGGATGTATTGCTGCGAGTATTCAGGGAACTGCGACAGCCCCATGGCTCCGGTCAGACCGGCGGCAAGTGTCACGGCGCGCAGGATCATCCCGCTCTCTCCTCATCGGTCATCCTCTTTTCGGGATGCCTTATGAAGATTAGCAAAGAACCCTTGTGCGCGCCAGTGTTCAGCCCCGGATCACGCCATAGATCTTGGCGACCCGTTCGACTGCCGCTTCGGGCGACAATTCCTCACTTTCGCCACTGCGGCGCGAGGTCAGTTCGACCACTCCGTTCCTGAGCCCGCGCGGCCCCACGGTGATCCGCCACGGCAGGCCGATCAGATCCATCGTTGCGAATTTGGCACCGGCGCGTTCCTCGCGGTCATCGTAGAGCGGGTCAAGCCCGATGGCCGTGAGGGAATCGTAGAGCGCCTCGCAGGCTGCGTCGGCCTCGGCGTCGCCCTGTTTGAGGTTCACGATCCCGCAATGGAACGGTGTCACCCCTTCGGGCCAGATGATGCCCTTGTCGTCGTGGGACGCCTCGATGATGGCGCCCAGCAGGCGTGATACTCCGATCCCATGCGATCCCATGTGGACGGGTACCCGAGCGCCGTCGGGACCGACCACCGTGGCGCCCATCGCATCGGAATACTTGGTGCCGAAATAGAAGATCTGACCGACTTCGATGCCGCGCGCCACGCGGCGGCGGTCTTCGGGCACCTCTTCAAACAGCGCCTTATCATGGGTTTCGTCGGTGCGGGCATAGCGCGAGGTGAACTCATCCAGCACGGCGCGGCACTGGTCGACCGAATCATAGTCGATGGTGCGGTCACCGAATTTCAGGTCGGTGATCGCGCTGTCATAGAACACTTCGGATTCGCCGGTTTCGGCCAGCACGAGGAATTCGTGTGTGTCATCGCCGCCGATGGGGCCGGAATCCGCCCGCATCGGGATCGCCTGCAACCCCATGCGTTCATAGGTGCGCAGGTAGCTGACCAGGTGCCGGTTGTAGGCGTGCAGCGCGTCCTCTTTCGTGAGGTCGAAGTTGTAGCCATCCTTCATCAGGAATTCGCGCCCGCGCATCACGCCGAACCGGGGGCGCATCTCGTCCCGGAATTTCCACTGGATATGGTAAAGCGTCAGCGGCAGGTCCTTGTAGGAGCCGACGTGGGCGCGAAAGATGTCGGTGATCATCTCCTCGTTGGTGGGACCATACAGCATGTCGCGGTCCTGCCGGTCCTTGATGCGCAGCATCTCGGGGCCGTAGGCGTCGTAACGGCCGGATTCCTTCCAGAGATCGGCGGACTGGAGCGTCGGCATCAACATCGGGATATGGCCTGCGCGCTGCTGTTCCTCGTGCACGATGTTTTCGATCTTGCGCAGCACCCGATAGCCCAGCGGCAGCCAGGAATAGATTCCGGCGGCGGCCTGCTTGATCATGCCGGCGCGCAGCATGTAGCGGTGGCTGACGATCTGCGCCTCAGCCGGCGTTTCGCGCAGCACGGGCATGAAGTAACGGCTCAGGCGCATCGGGTCTTCCTCTGGACGAAAATGGCTCGTCCCGGGTTGTGAGCCAAGGGGAGCGGCTTGGCAAGGGGCGGAGGAGAGACGATTTGCCTGCGGCCACAGGTGGTGAACGGGCGGTGAACGGGCGGCGACGTGGCTCGCCCGGCCGTATGGGCGGAGCCGCGGGCGCCCGGGGCCTTGAATCCGGCGTCACAAACAGCGATGTAACAAGGATGTTCCCGCCACCGAGAGGACACTGCCATTGCCCGCACGTGATCAATTGAAATACTGGGGCATCGCGACGCTCGTCTTCATCCTGGCGCTGTGGCTTCTTGGCAATGTCCTGCTGCCTTTCCTGATCGGCGGGGCTATCGCCTATTTCCTCGATCCGATCGCGGACAGGCTGCAACGGCTCGGCTTCAGCCGCGCGCTGGCCACGGCAACCATTACACTGGTCGCCATCCTGATCTTCGTGCTGCTGATGCTTCTGGTCGTGCCGACGCTGATCCAGCAGGCGGGCCAGCTGATCAATACGGCGCCGCAACTGTTCAACAACCTCCAGACGTTTCTTGCCGAACGCTTTCCCAACCTGCTGGACGAAGGCGGCGTGGTGCGCGAGACGCTGGTGTCGATCGGCAACACCATCCGCGACCGGGGCGGAGAGTTGCTCAACACTGCCCTCGCCTCGGCGGCGTCGATCCTCAACATCGTCGTGCTGTTTGTCGTGGTGCCGGTGGTGTCGGTCTATCTGCTGCTGGACTGGGACAAGATGGTGGCGCGCATTGACGATATGCTGCCGCGTGATCACGCGCCGACCATCCGCATGCTGGCGCGTGATATCGACACCACGCTTGCGTCGTTCATCCGGGGCATGGGCACGGTCTGCCTGATTTTGGGCACCTATTACGCCATCGCGCTGATGCTTGTCGGCTTGCAGTTCGGCCTTGTCGTCGGGTTCATCGCGGGTTTGATCACCTTCATCCCCTATGTGGGCGCGCTTGTGGGCGGCACGCTGGCCATCGGGCTCGGGCTGTTCCAGTTCTGGGGCGACTGGGTGTCGCTGGGGCTGGTCGCCGGGATCTTCGTGCTGGGACAGGTGATCGAGGGCAATGTCCTGACTCCCAAGCTGGTCGGCGATTCCGTCGGGCTGCACCCGGTCTGGCTGATCTTTGCGCTGTCGGTCTTCGGCACGCTGTTCGGATTTGTCGGCATGCTGATCGCGGTGCCTATGGCGGCTGCCATCGGCGTGGTCGCCCGCTTTGCAATCGCGCGCTACAAGGACAGCACGCTTTACAGCGGGTCGGGTTCCCGCCCGGTGACTGTGGCCGAGCCGTATAGCCTGCACGACCGTCAGGGCTGAACGCATGTCCCGACAGTTGAAGCTTCACCTGCCTTTCCGCCCCGCCTTGGGGCGCGGGGATTTCTACGTCTCGCAAACCAATGCTCTGGCCACGGTCCAGATCGACGGATGGCGCGACTGGCCGGGGCGCAAGCTGGTGCTGACCGGTCCCAAGGGGTCGGGCAAAACCCACCTTGCCCATGTCTGGCGCGCCGAGTCCGGCGCCACCCTGTTGCAGGCGCACGACCTGCCCGGCGCCGACATCGCACAGCTGTCCGAAGGCGACGTCTGCGTCGAGGATGTGCCGGAGATCGCGGGCAACCCCGAGGCCGAAGCGGCGCTGTTCCATCTTCACAACCTGACGCTGGCGCAGGGCCATTCGCTGTTGCTGACCGCGATCGAGCCGCCTGCCCAGTGGGATCTTGGGCTGCCCGACCTTGCCAGCCGGGTCATGGGCACGCATACCGCCCGTCTGAGTCACCCGGACGACGATCTGCTGAGCGCCGTGCTGGCCAAGATGTTCGCCGACCGCCAGATCGTGCCTGCCCCGGACGCGATCCCCTATCTTGTGCGGCACATGCCACGGTCCTTTGACATGGCCGGAAAGCTGGTGGATGCGATCGACGATGCCGCGCTTGGCACGCCCAAGGGGGCGAGCCGGATGCTGGCCCGGAGCGTCCTGTCCGAACTCAATCCGGAAAGCGACGAAGACACCCCCTGACGTCACACGGACGTTACAGGCACCCATAATAAGGCCGCCATGACACAAGCAGATTTCCTGAAAGCCAAGCTTCCCGAACCGGTCGAGATGCCCGATGTGGATCTGACCGGACCGGGACGGTTCTACAACCGCGAACTAAGCTGGCTTGGGTTCAACTGGCGGGTGCTGGAAGAGGACGAGAATCCGCGCGTGCCCTTGCTGGAGCGGCTGCGCTTCGTGTCGATCTCGGCTGCCAACCTTGATGAATTCTACACCGTGCTCGTGGCCGGCCTGCGCGAACTGGCCCAGGCAGGCAACACGACGCCGGCCGCCGACGGGCTGACGCCGCTGGCACAGCTTGTTCTGATCAACGAAGATGCGCGCAAGCTCATGGCGTCGCAGCAGCGCGTGCTGACCGCCCTGCGCGCCGAGATGGAAACCCAGGGCATCACCATCGTCACCCGTGAGGCGCTGACCAATGCGGATGCCGAACATCTGGCCGAAACCTTCCTTGAACAGATCTTTCCAGTCCTGTCGCCGCTGGCCATCGACCCCGCGCACCCTTTTCCGTTCATCGCCAACAACGGCTATTGTCTGGCACTGCAACTGGAACGCAGCCGGGACAAACGCACGCTTCAGGCGCTGCTGCCGATCCCGGCGCAGATCGACCGTTTCGTCGCCCTGAACGCCGAGTCCGGCCAGAGCCGGTTCATCTTTCTCGAGGATGTGCTGCTTTTGCACATCGACAGCCTTTTTCCCGGCTACCGCATCAAGGACCATTTCGGGTTCCGCGTGCTGCGCGACAGCGATCTCGAGGTCGAGGAAGAGGCCGAGGATCTGGTGCGCGAATTCGAGGTGGCGCTGAAACGACGCCGCCGCGGCGAGGTTGTGCGCCTGACAATTTCGGCCGGTGCGCCCAAAAGCCTGAAATCCGTGGTAATGCGCGAATTGCACGTCAAGGATGACGAGGTGATCGAGCTTGAGGGCATGCTCGGCGCCGCCGACCTCAAGGAACTGGTGCTGGACGAACGCCACGATCTGCTGTGGCCGCTGTTCACCCCGCGTGTGCCGGAACGGGTGCAGGACCATGATGGCGACATGTTCGCCGCGATCCGCCAGAAGGACATGCTGCTGCACCACCCCTACGAGACCTTCGAGATGGTGACGCGGTTTCTGGCCCAGGCGGCACGCGATCCCAACGTGGTGGCTATCAAACAGACGCTGTACCGCACCTCGCGCAATTCGCCCATCGTGGATGCGCTGTGCGAGGCGGCAGAGGATGGCAAGTCGGTGACCGCGCTGGTCGAACTCAAGGCGCGGTTCGACGAGGCCGCGAATATCCGTCAGTCGCGTCGTCTGGAACGGTCGGGCGCGCATGTGGTCTATGGCTTTCTTGACTGGAAGACCCATGCCAAGATCAGCGCCGTCGTGCGCCGCGAAGGTGAGAAGCTGGTGACCTACACCCATTACGGCACCGGCAATTACCATCCGATCACCGCCAAGATCTATACCGACCTCAGTTTCTTCACCTGCGACCGCAAGCTGGGGCGCGATGCATCGAAGGTTTTCAACTATCTCTCGGGTTATGCCCTGCCGGAACAACTGGAAAACCTCGCCATTTCGCCCCATTCGCTAAAGCCGCGGATCATATCGCTGATCGAGGCCGAGGCGGCCCATGCAAGGGCTGGCAAGCCTGCGCAGATCTGGGTCAAGATGAATTCGCTGATCGAGCCGAACATCATCGACGCGCTTTATGCCGCGTCCGGCGCCGGTGTGAAGATCGACCTTGTCATCCGGGGCATCTGCGGCATCCGCCCCGGCATCAAGGGGCTTTCCGAGAACATCCGGGTGAAATCCATTGTCGGGCGGTTTCTGGAACACAGCCGGATCGCCTGTTTCGGCAATGGCTACGGCCTGCCGCACCGCAAGGCGCGTGTCTTTATCTCGTCCGCGGACTGGATGGGGCGCAACCTGTCCCGGCGGGTCGAAACCCTGATCGAGATCGAGAACGACACCGTCAAGGCCCAGATCGTCAGTCAGATCATGGCAGCGAACCTGGCCGATACCGCGCAAAGCTGGGTCATGGAACCGTCGGGCGCCTTTGTGCGGCATCACCTGCCCGAAGGCGAGTTTTCCTTCAATTGCCACCGGTTCTTCATGGAAAACCCGTCGCTGTCGGGCCGTGGATCGGCTGGGGCCAAGGATGTGCCGCAGCTCACGCATACCGACGACAGTTGACCGCGCACGAGGCGCGCGCCCGCAAAAGCGCCTGCGCTGCAAATCAGGCGGGCAGTTTTCTTGACGTGCCGCGGCCGCTGCGGCATGTTGCGCGCAGGCTGAAGGGGGTGATCATGGACAGCACTTTGGACCCATACCACCCGGAATGGGCACCCTTCGGGCGGCCCCTTTTCGACGATGCGCTGGCGCGGGGCCTGTCACGTGTCGGGGTCATCGACATCGGCTCGAACTCGGTCCGGCTTGTGGTTTTCGACGGCGCCGCGCGCTCTCCGGCATATTTCTACAATGAAAAGATCATGTGCGGCCTGGGGGCCGGCATGTCCGAGACCGGGCGGCTTAACCCCGAGGGCAAGAAGCGCGCCTTTGGCGCCATCCGCCGCTTTCAGATGCTGGCAGATGGCATGAACCTGCCCCCGCTGACCGCCGTGGCCACCGCCGCCATGCGCGAGGCCGAGGATGGCCCGGCCTTCCGTGAAGAGGTCGAAGCCGCCACCGGTCTGCGCATCTGGGTGATCGATGGCGAGGAAGAGGCGCGTCTGTCGGCCCAAGGCGTGCTGCTGGGCTGGCCCGGCAGCTACGGGCTGATCTGCGATGTGGGCGGATCGTCGATGGAACTGGCCGAGATTGCCGACGGTCGCGTGGGCCGACGCATCAGTTCGGATCTGGGTCCGCTCAAGCTGCGCGACATGGCGGGCGGCAAGAAACAGCGCGACGCGGCGATCCGCGAAACGATGGATGAGCTGTCACAGTTCATGGGCACCCAGCGCGACCGGTTGTTCCTGGTCGGCGGGTCCTGGCGCGCCATTGCACGGATCGACATGCATCGCCAGCAATACCCGCTGCACGTGCTGCACGAATACCGCATGACCGCCAAGACGGTGCAAGCGACCGTCAAGTTCATCGATAAGGCCGATCTGGAGGCGCTGCGCAGCGACTGCAACCTGTCCTCGGCGCGGATGGCGCTGGTTCCCTATGCCGCCGAAGTGCTGCGCCGGTTGGTGCAGGTGTTCAAGCCGAAGGACATCGCGATTTCCAGCTATGGCATCCGCGAAGGGTTGCTGTACGAACAGATGCCCCAGCAGTTGCGCGACCGCGATCCGCTGATCGAAGCCTGCCGCTTTGCCGAAGCCAAGGATGCCCGCCTTCCGGGCTTTGGCAAGAAACTCTTCAAGTTCGTGCTGCCGATCTTTCGCAATGCGCCCGAAGCGCGCCTGCGGCTGGTCAAGGCGGCCTGCCTGCTGCACGATGTCAGCTGGCGCGCCCATCCCGATTATCGCGCCGAAACCTGTTTCGACAATGCAACCCGCGCCAACCTTGGCGGGCTCAGCCACCGCGAGCGTGTGTTCCTGGGCCTTGCCCTGCTGCACCGCTACCGAAACAAACGCGAAGGCACCCGGTTCGAGGAACTTTACGAACTGATCGATGACAAGGGCAAGCAGGAGGCCGAGATTCTGGGCAAGGCCATGCGCTTTGGCGCGATGCTATGGATGTCGGACACGGCGCAGGATGGCGCGTCTCTGGAATGGCAGCCCAAGAAAAAAGTGCTGCGGCTGGTCCTGACCAAACAGGCGCAGCCGCTGTTTGGCGAGGTGGCCGAGGCGCGCTTTGCCTCTTTGGCCCGGTCGATGGGTGCGCAGAGTGATATCAGATTGCGCTGAACCATGCGTCAGGGCGCGTAAAGCTCTGCGTCAGATGTCGATCTGTTCGCCCGGCTCGGGGCCGGTGCCCGGATCGGTGCCGGGGTCGCCATCGGGTTCGGCCAGTTCCTCGGGCGTTTTGTGGCGCAGGATGATGTCGCCGTTGGGCAGCATCTCGGGCGGGTGATAGACCGACCAATCCTCGACCTCTGACATGAGATCACGCAGGGCAGGCCCCATTTCCTGGGCAAAGTCGCGCACCCGGGGGCGCATTTCTTCGGCAAGCCCCTGAAGGTCGTCCAGGGCGGGACCAAGGTCGTCCATCAGGCCGCGGAACATCTGGCGCGCGCCCTCCTTCATCAGGTCAAACCCTTCGTCCTCGGCCTCCTGGGCTGACAGGGGCGCGGCAAGGGTGACGATCAGTGCGGCGGTCGCGATCTTTTTCATAACGGGAATATAGGCAGTCGCCCAGCCCGCGCAAAGGGTCAAAGCGCAATATCCAGCGTGACGGGGAAATGATCCGAAGCGGTCAGCAGCGCGTCGCGCAGTGTCGGTTCGGCCCAGCAGTCCGGGTCGTCGAACGGATGCCAGATCCGCCATTCCGGGGACAGGTCGCGCAACGATGGCGACACCATGATGTAATCGAGCAATGCGGACAGATACCGGTGCTGCGCCTTGATGTAGAACCGCGCAGTTGACGGCTGCGCACCGATGCGGCGGGTCAGCGCCTCGGCGGCATGGGGGTCGAACAGTCGGTCGGACGGCGCAAGACCTTCGCCAAGCACGATCTCGACCGAGGAGCGGCCGAACAGGTCCTCATATTCATCCAGCCCCGGACCGTCGTTGAGATCGCCCATCACGATCAGCGCGTCGCCCCGCCCGAGGTGCCCCGAGATGCGTTCCCGCAGCCAGATCGCCTGTGCCAGCTGCTTGCGGCGGTTGGCAATGGACAGGCGCATCACCGCATCGCTGGTCCGCGCGCCATGCGGCGCCTTGGATTTCAGATGTGCCCCGATCAGCCGCAGCGCGCGACCCGACGTCGTGGTGACTGCCAGTTCCAGCGGCGGCTTGGAAAAGGTCACGCGGTCGCGGGTTGCATCCACGTCAAGGTCGATGTGGAACGTCCCGTCGAAACGGGGCGCGGGGGCGTCCAGCGGATCATGTCCGACCTGCAAAACATCGGGGTCGTAAAGGAACGCGATCTCTTGCTGGGTTTCGTTGAGAAAGCCGGTCACCGCCCGGCGCGTGCGCAGGTCAAAGGCGCGGGCAAAGGTTTCCAGCGCCGTCACGGTGCGGCGCCTGCGCGTGGTGTCCGGCGCCTCGATGATCATCACGCCATCGGCCTGAAGCGCGGTGAACACGAGCCCCAGCGCCTCGGCCTGACGCGCGCGCGAAATGTCGTGCCGGGCCGATGGCTCGTCGTCCATCAGCAGGCGCCCCGCATCGTCGAACAGGGCGTCGAACCATTCCACATTGTAGGTCGCCAGTCGCAAGCGCCGCGTGTTGCCGTCCTGCTCCGGGCCAGTCACGCCGTGGCGCGCGACGAGATGTCTTCCCAGGCGCGGTTGATGTCGATCAGGCGGCGTTCGCACATCTTTACCGCCTCGGGCGGGACACCGCGGGCGATCATCCGGTCGGGATGACTGTCGCGCACCAGCGCCTTCCAGGCGCGGCGGATCTCGGGCAGCGGGGTGTCGGGCGACACGCCCAGGATGCTGAACGGATCGGGTGCCGCGTCAGGGACAAACCGCGTGCGAAGGCCGCGGAACTGGCTTTCGGAAAGGCCGAAAAGTTCGGCGACCCGGCTCAGAAAGGCATCCTCGGCCGGGTGATAGGTACCATCGGCGATGGCGATCTGGAACAGACCCTCCATAAGATCGCACAGGGTTCCCATCTCGTTCCCGAACATGGCGCTGATGCGGCGGGCATATTCCTCGAATCCGGCAACGTCCTGTCGGGCCAGGTTGAACACGCGCGCCGCGCCGGCCTCGTCCTCGGGGGCGATGTGAAAGATGTCGCGGAAGGTGGACACCTCGGCACGGGTGACAAGCCCGTCTGCCTTGGCCATCTTGGCGCTCAGCGCGATCACGGCGATGGTGAAGGCGACCGACCGTTCCGGCGGGGTGCGCAGTTTGTCGAACACGGCAGACAGCCCCTCGCCCTTGGCCAGGGCGGCGACGGCTTCGGAAATGCGAGTCCAGATCGACATGAGATCAGTTTAGGCAATCCGCCGACAGTTGTCAGCGCCGTTCGTGCAATTGCAGCAATTCTGGCAGGGTCGTGATGACCCGTTGCGCAGTGCTGGCATCAGAGCATCTTCTGCATCAGAATCAGGTCCATCCAGCGCCCGAACTTGAAGCCGACCTCGGGCAGGCGCGCCACCTCGACAAAGCCGAGTGCGGCGTGGAACGGCACGGCTGCGGGGTTTTCGCCACTGATCCCGGCCCACAGGCTGTGAACGCCCTGCCCCGTTGCATGATCACAGAGCGCCTGCATCAGGCTGCGGCCAAGACCAAGCCCGCGCACCCCGGGTGCCAGCATGATCGAATGTTCCCTGGTCCATGCGTAGCCGGGACCGCCGCGAAAGGCGCCATAGGTCGCAAAACCGATCACTTTTCCGTCCCGCTCGGCCACGAGAAAGGCACCGTTCCGACCGACGATATCCGCCGCAATCCCCGCTTCGGTCTTGAGGTCGGTGGTGAAGGTGATTGCGGTCTTTTCGATCACCGGGTTCCAGATTGCCACGATCCCGCCCGCATCCCCGGCCCGCGCCGCACGCAGGATCATCGCAGTGTCCTTCGCCCCGAATCTGTCAGGATCTCGGCGCTCAGTCCGGGCGTCTGCGCGGTTTCGAAATGGACCCTGTTGTCGGTCAGATGCGGGGCCAGAAGCGTGCCAAGCGCCGCGGCTTGGGGGTGGCGCACCGTCAGATGTTCGAACATGGCGCCGCCATGGTCCATCAGCGCGCCGGGGGGCACCGGGCTGAGCCACTGGATCAACGCCGGAAAAAGGCCGTCGAACGGCAGCAGCCCGTCATCCGGAACCGCCATCGTCCATTCCAGAGTGCCACGGCTCAGCTTGACCGCACGCCCGCCCATCGGCAGGGCGGCTAGGGCCGCGTCCATGTCCGCAACCCGGCAGACCCATTTGTCCAGCCGCGCCCGCCCCACAAAGCTGTCCAGCCCGAACCAGCGCGGATAGGGTTTCGGCGGCGCGGCGGGATCGATCGCGATAGCTTCGAGGTAGAGTCCGCCGCCAAGGCCCAACAACTGATTGTGGGTGGCAAAATGCTCGTGCTTGCCGCCGGGCAGCAGCGGGTCACCAAGCGTCGCCTCGACATGTACCGCGGCCTCTTCCAGCGTTTCTGCCAGCACGGCAATATGATCCAGAACCAGCAAACCGGCGCACCCTTTTCCTGCAACGATTCGCTGACGATATGCCAGCGCGTGCGATGTGAACAGATGCCCGGTGTTGCGACATTCCGGTGTGTTTTTAAGGGCACGGACAGTGTCGATCCTTTGCCACACCGCCGTGGCCGGTTCAGCCGCGGCTGGCGCGGATCAACCTTAGGATGTCTTGCGCGGCTGCGGGGATGTTGGTGCCGGGGCCAAAGATCGCCTTGACCCCCGCATCGTAAAGGAACTGGTAATCCTGCTGCGGGATCACTCCGCCACAAATGACAAGGATATCTCCGGCCCCGGCGTCCTTGAGCGCCTGAACAAGCTTGGGCGCCAGCGTCTTGTGTCCTGCGGCCTGGCTAGAGATGCCGATGACGTGCACGTCATTGTCAACCGCGTCCTGCGCCGCCTCTTCGGGTGTCTGGAACAGCGGGCCGACATCCACGTCAAAGCCGATGTCGGCAAAGGCGGTGGCAATCACCTTGGCACCGCGGTCGTGTCCGTCCTGACCCATCTTGACCACCAGCATGCGGGGACGGCGGCCCTCTTCCTCGGCGAAATCCTCGACCGATTTCTGGATTGCGGCAAAGCCCGCGTCGCCTTCGTAGGCCGCGCCGTAAACCCCGGCGAGCGTCTTGACCTCGGCGCGGTGACGCCCGAACACCTTTTCCATCGCCATGCTGATCTCTCCTACCGTGGCGCGCGCGCGCGCCGCCTCGACCGCGCCGTCGAGAAGGTTGCCACCCTCTGACGCGCGCCGCGTCAGTTCCTTTAGTGTGGCGGTACAGGTTGCTTCGTCGCGGCTGGCGCGGATGCGCTTGAGCCGGGCGATCTGGCTTTCGCGCACCTCGTCATTGTCGATGTCGCGGATATCGAGCGGGTCTTCGCGGTCCTTGCGATACTTGTTCACACCCACGATCACCTCGGTCCCACGGTCGATATCGGCCTGACGGCGCGCTGCCGTCTCTTCGATGCGCAGCTTTGGCATGCCGGTGGCGACGGCCTTGGTCATGCCACCCATTTCATCGACTTCCTCGATGATCTTCCAGGCGGCTTCGGCCAGATCTGCGGTCAGCTTTTCGACGTAATAGGACCCGGCCAGCGGATCGACCACGTTGGTGACGCCGGTTTCCTCTTGCAGGATCAGCTGGGTGTTGCGCGCGATGCGGGCACTGAAATCGGTCGGAAGGGCAATCGCCTCGTCCAGGGCGTTGGTGTGCAGCGACTGCGTACCGCCCAGAACCGCGCTCATCGCCTCATACGCCGTGCGAATCACGTTGTTGTAGGGGTCCTGTTCGGCCAGCGTCACGCCGGACGTCTGGCAGTGGGTGCGCAGCATCTTGGATTTCGGGTCCTGCGCGCCCAGTTCGGTCATGATCCGGTGCCAGAGCATCCGTGCCGCGCGCAGCTTGGCCACCTCCATGAAAAAGTTCTTGCCGATGGCAAAGAAGAACGACAGCCGCCCGGCGAACTTGTCGATGTCCATGCCGCGCGCCATCGCGGTCTTCACGTATTCCTTGCCGTCCGCGAGCGTGAAGGCCAGTTCCTGCACAAGGTTCGCGCCGGCCTCTTGCATGTGGTAGCCGCTGATGCTGATCGAGTTGAACCTGGGCATCTCGGCCGAGGTATATTCGATGATGTCCGCAACGATCCGCATCGAGGGTTCCGGCGGATAGACATAGGTGTTGCGGACCATGAATTCCTTGAGGATGTCGTTCTGGATCGTGCCCGACAGCACCTTGCGGTCATGGCCCTGCTCTTCACCGGCGACGATGAAGGCGGCCAGCACCGGGATCACCGCGCCGTTCATGGTCATCGAGACGCTGACCTGATCCAGCGGGATGCCGTCGAACAGGATCTTCATGTCCTCGACCGAATCGATGGCGACGCCGGCCTTGCCGACATCACCCTCGACCCTTGGATGGTCGCTGTCATAACCGCGGTGGGTGGCAAGATCGAAGGCGACTGAAACGCCCTGTTGCCCGGCATCAAGGTTGCGGCGGTAAAAGGCGTTGGATTCCTCGGCTGTGGAAAAACCCGCATATTGCCGGATGGTCCAGGGGCGGCCCGCGTACATCGTGGCCTTCACGCCGCGGGTGAACGGCTCTTGCCCCGGCAGGGTGCCAAGATGCGCCAGACCTTCGACATCTTGCGCCGTATAGACCGGCTGGACCGCGATTCCTTCGAGGGTCATCCAGGTCAGGTCGTCGGGCGTTCGCCCGCGCAGCTCTGTCTCAGCGAGTTTGCGCCATTGGTCTCTGGTGGCTGTCATGGTCGGTTCGTCCTCTTGTCAGCAGATCCGGCGGCCAGGTGAGCCTGGTCTTGTCCGGTTCCGGTTCCTCGATGTAGCGGGTCAGGCCGTCCGCGCCCGAACGTAGCCAGCACAGGTCTTCGCCGTAGGTTTCGCGCAGGCGTGCCGTCCGGTCGCAATTGAAAGGCTGCCAGCGCCCGTGCATCTGCGGCAGTCGCTGCGGATCCTCGCCCCGGTCGGCCAGAAGCACGCGCAGTGCACCCAGATCGGGCGAGCGGTTGTACCAGTAGGCACCCCGGTCGCGCCTTGGGCAGCAGGGACGCGTGGGTCATTTGCGACAGCAGCTTGTCGGTGCGGTCGGCGAAGCGTTCGAAAGGGGTCACCAGAATCTCGGTTGCAGGCAGCGCACAGGTAAGATCCTGGATCACTGCCCGCCAGCTGCGCATGGCCCCGGCCAGCGCGTCCAGCATCGCCGGTTCGGGAAACGGCGCCCCCCGTGGCAAGGCATGGGACAAAACGGTTTGGTCGGAACCTCGTGAAACAGGCCGTTTCGGGTGCGTGTCGGCCCCCAGAAGCCATGGCCTATGCCGACACGCCTGTCCTCGGATGTGCGCATGTAGCGTTGAAAACTGGTTGAACCCGTCCTGTGGGCGCCAAGGTGCAGAATGATGTCCGCGCAAGGATCCGCCTGTGTCCTGCCGGACCGGGGAGCGGTCCGGACCTATGCCGATGGGCGCGATCATCTGGCCAGATCCCTGTCGAAGACCTTAATGTTAAAATTTTCCAGGATCGCGGCGCTTTGACAGTTCGCTTTACCGCTCCAAGCGACTATATAATTAAACATGAAAACAGGTTTCGCCATTGCTCTTGCAGCGCTTTTAGTCGTCCTCCAGCCGGGCCTTGCGCCGGGCGCCGCCTCTACCCCCGATCCCGACGAGATGATCATCCCGGCAGAGGGGCGTGAACTGAGCGAATTCCGCTGGACTAAGCGTCCTTTCGTGGTCTTTGCCGACAGCGCGTCCGATCCACGGTTCGTCCAGCAGATGGACCTGATCAACAACAGGCTCGACGCGCTGGCTGACCTTGACGTGGTGGTGATCGTTGACATTGATCCGGCTTCCCGATCGGCAATCCGCACAGAGTTGCGCGCGCGCGATTTCATGGTTGTCCTGATTTCGAAAGAAGGTGCCATCGTCCAGCGCAAGCCGACGCCGCTTGACGTGCGCGATCTGACACGCTCGGTCAACAAGCTGCCCCTGCGCCAGCAAGAGATCCGGGACGAGCGCGACAGCTTGCGCGAATAGGCCACGTCGCCTATATTTGATTTGAAGCGCAATCTGTTACAGGAGGTCACGATGGACAAAGATCCCAACATACCGTTCACTCCGATCCCGCTGTCCGGCCGTACCGGGCCGCGTCCGGGCTACTGACCCGGGCAATGATTTCATCCGCCGCCCCGGCGCCGCCGCTGGCGTAAGCGCGGATAAGCTCCAGCGCATACTGGCCAAGGATAAACGCCTGCCTTCGCATCGAAGAGTAATCCTCGTACATCGCGATACGGCGGTCCTGCGACAACGACGCGCGGAATACCTCTCCGCGCATGTCCTCGACCATGTGACCGAGGGCCGCCATCTGGCTGTAATAGGCAACGATGGCGTCAATGGTCTGCCGCGGCAACACTTCGATTTCATCCAGAATGGCAAGGTAGACGCGGTCGTGCTGTTCCTGCGGAATGAAGGGCACAAAGCCTTCGTCGGACTTCATGCGGGCGATGATCCCGGCCACATGGTCCTCCGACTGCCCCTCGTCCCAGAGCGCCCGCAGCGCATTGCCGATCTCGGCATAAAGCGCCTTGTGGTAATCGCGCAAACGCTCGGCCTTGGTGCGCCGCTTGCCCGTTTCGGCAAAGATCGCGGTGGTCAGCCAGCCGGTCGCGATCACCAGCCCGGCAATCAGGGCCTGCCACAGACGCGGATCCGCGCCCATCACCGCAAACAGCAACACAGTGGGCAAGCCCAGAAGTACCAGAACCGGCAGCGCGATGGTGACGAAGAACTGAACGATCACGGCGCGCGCCACCCGCGCCTCTTCGCCCCGGAACAGCTCCTGGACGCCGCCCTGAAAGCGCGCCAGAGAGCTGTCGAGGGGCGAACCGCGGGTCATGGCGTTATTCGAACTCCATGATCACGTCATCCACGGCAAGGCTGTCGCCTGCGGCGGCGTTGACCTTTGACACCTTGCCCTTGCGTTCGGCGCGCAGGATGTTTTCCATCTTCATCGCCTCGACCGTGCAGAGCGCCTGACCTTCCTGCACCTCGTCCCCGACATCGACACTGACCTTCACGATCAGCCCGGGCATCGGGCAGAGCAACAGCTTTGACGTATCCGCAGGCACCTTTTCCGGCATCAGCCGCGCCAGTTCCGCCTGACGCGGGCTGCGCACATGCACCTTGAGATCCGCGCCGCGCGACCTTATCCGGAACCCGCCCGAAATCTTGCCGACCTTGAGCACCAGCGGCGTGCCGTCCACATCCATCGTCGCAAGCTGATCGCCCGGCGTCCAGTTGCCTGACACGCGCAGGGTCTTGCCATCCTCGAAAGTGACGCTGGCCCCCTTGGGATCGGCGGCAATAGTCACGTCATGGCTTTGCCCCTGAAGCGTCGCGTTCCAGTTGTCACCCACCTTGCGTTCGTGGTTGTCGAGCGTGCCGGACACCCGGGCGCGGCGGATTTCAGCCACGCGGTTCATCGCGACACAAGCGGCAGCGATCCGGCGCAGGTTCTCCTGGGACAGGTCGACGCCATTGAAACCCTCGGGGTATTCCTCGGCAATGAAGGCGGTGGTGATCTCACCGCTGACGAATTTGGGATGGTCCATCACCGCGGACAGGAACGGCAGGTTGTGACCGATCCCTTCGACCTCGAACGCATCCAGCGCATTGCGCATCGCCTCGATGGCCCGCGCGCGGTCGGGCGCCCAGGTGCACAGCTTGGCAATCATCGGGTCGTAATACATGCTGATCTCGCCGCCCTCAAAGACTCCGGTGTCGTTTCGCACCGTCGCGCCTTCGACTGCCAGTTCGGCGGGCGGGCGGTAGCGGGTCAGACGACCGATGGAGGGCAAGAATCCGCGATAGGGATCTTCGGCATAAAGCCGACTTTCCATCGCCCATCCGTTCAGCTTCACATCGTCCTGCGTCATCGACAGCGGCTCGCCGTTGGCGACGCGGATCATCTGTTCCACAAGGTCGATGCCGGTGATCAGCTCTGTAACGGGATGTTCCACCTGAAGCCGGGTGTTCATTTCGAGGAAATAGAAATTCCGCGCGCCATCGACGATGAATTCCACTGTGCCCGCGCTGGTATAGCCCACCGCCTGCGCAAGAGCGCAGGCCTGTTCGCCCATGGCCTTGCGGGTTTCGGGATCAAGGAACGGGCTTGGCGCTTCTTCGATGACCTTCTGGTTGCGGCGCTGGATGGAACATTCCCGCTCGCCTAAATAGATGCAGTTGCCATGGGCATCGGCCAGCACCTGGATTTCGATGTGGCGGGGTTGCGTGACAAACTTTTCGATAAAGATCCGGTCGTCACCAAAACTGCTGGCTGCCTCGTTTTTTGAGGACTGGAAGCCGTCTCGCACCTCGTCCTCTTTCCAGGCGATGCGCATGCCCTTGCCCCCGCCCCCGGCGCTGGCCTTGATCATCACCGGATACCCGACCTGCCCCGAGATCTTTACCGCCTCGTCACCGTCCGCGATCAGGCCCATGTAGCCGGGCACTGTGCTGACCCCGGCCTCCTGTGCCAGCTTCTTGCTGGTGATCTTGTCGCCCATCGCTTCAATCGCCTTGACCGGCGGACCAATGAAAGCCACGCCCGCCGCCTCGAGCGCCTGGGCAAATTTCGGATTCTCGGACAGGAAACCATAGCCGGGGTGCACGGCCTCGGCGCCCGTTTCCTCGATCGCCGCCATCACCTTGTCGATGACGATGTAGGACTGGTTGGCGGGCGACGGGCCGATATGCACAGCCTCGTCGGCCATTTCGACATGCAGGGCGTTGCGGTCGGCGTCGGAATAGATCGCGACCGTTGCGATGCCCATCTTGCGCGCCGTCTTGATGACCCGGCAGGCAATCTCGCCCCGGTTGGCGATCAGGATCTTCTTGAACATGTCCGTCCCTTTCAAGGCTTGGTGGGGCAACGCGGCCGGCCCGCAGCGGTGCAATGCAAAAAGCCACCGAAGCGCGAGGCTTCGATGGCTTTTTTCGTGGCATTATCTGTTCCGTTCGGACCGCAAGCGGCCCGATCTGTCAGATCAGCGGCAGACCCCGGGTGTGAGATCGTCACAGGTGACGCCAGCTGCGATACCCGCCGCCGCACCGATCGTGCCGTCGCCGCCCATGGCGCGGTCAGCTGCGTAGCCGCCAACGCCGCCCAGGGCGCCGCGTTCAAGGTCGCTGCCTTCGCAGGCCGCAAGGCCGGTGAGAGCAATAATGGCTGTGAGAGTTGCAAATTTCCGCATCGAATAGTCTCCTTATGAGTGCTGCCTGTCGATAACGACATAACTCTCGGTTTTGCCGACTTGTTCCAGTGGATTCTGAAAACTTCCCGAAAGTCAGCAAACCCTCGCCGGCCGCGCGGTTTCGCGCTGCAGGTTGCGCTGTCGCCAATAAAAAAGTCGGGCGGCTGGCAACTCAATGCACCAGACCGCCCGCGAGGGGAAGGGTAACGGCGATCCGGCAGGCAATCGTCGGTAAACCTGCGCGGATCGTGTGAGATCACCCTGACAGAGAGTGAAGAGTTTTCCAAGCACTCAATACACGTATAGATTGCATTGGCTTTTTCCCGCCCAAAAAACCATCTGACGGGCGGGATCACGCCCAAAATCCCTTATCGAAGGCTTCGGGGAACGAGAGGCGCGCCGCGCGTTCGTCGATTCTTAGCAGGGCCGCATAGCTTTCGGGATCAAAGGGGTCTTCTCCGGGAAGCACCTCGCGCCCGAACAGCCAGCTTAGCCGCCCCGCATCCAGATTGCCGCGTTCGAAAGGTGCATCCCCGAAATGCGCCCAGAGCGCCGCCATAAACCACAGATCGGCGCGCCTGTCGGGCGCACGGCGATCAGCGTAGCGTTCCCGCCGGGTCAGCGGAGTGGCGCCCTTCGGATTTGCGCGACGGACAACGAACTGGAAATCTGTTCCGGGCAAACGCCCGGGAAAGCCGCGGTGCTTCAGCATGTCGGGCCCTTTACTGGTTGAGGGACCCTATGGCCGGAACCGGCGGCAAGAAGCGGGACGGGCCGTTGGGCCCGTCCCGTGGTCGTCTTACTTGTACTTACCGGTATATTCGGGCTCGACGGTGATCGGCTCGGGATCAACGACGACGTACTCTTCCTGCTGTTGCTGGCCGCACGCGGAAAGCGTGGCGACGAAACCGAACATTGCAAGCAGCTTGATGCTTTTCGACATTTCATACTCCTGTCAGATTCAACGGAACCGACCCGACCATACGGCCCTGCCTGTCCTCGTCTCGAGGTAACGGTCACTTGGGTGCAACCGTTCCACAGAATATCGGAAAAGATTTGGAAAAGATACGTGGTGGCCAGAAGGTCGGCCACCTGTGACTCGAAAGCCTCATTACATGGCAGGAAGGCGCCGACGCGCTCTAGATATTGTGCAGCCATCAAAACGGCTCCCAGATGCAGAGACCTTCGGAAAGGGTGTAGGATTCAAAAAATTGCGTGATTTCAGGGTTCGCGACGGCGAATTCGGTCTCATTCTGCGCCAGAGAGACGATGATCCGCGTCGGGGGCGACTCAAGATCTGCCATGCGGGACAAGGCGTAGGTCTGGCAAAGCGATTCCATATCGACGGCGACCACAGCATAATCGACCGTTCCGGCGACCCATGGCGCAATAAACCGGAACCGGGCCACCCTGTCCTCGCCTGAAGTTTCCTCGATAACCTCCTGCAAAAGTGCCGTTTCCCCGGACGGCAAGTGAATCGCCTCTCCCGCTGTAGCGGCTTGGAGACTTCCCGCCACAGTGGCCAGCAGGATAAAAAGCCAGCTTTGGCGCCGCACAGGCGCTCTTCCCGCCGGGGCGGTCCGGTCCCGGGTCGGCTCCGCAACGGAATTGCGTGAAAGCATATCCGGTTTCATTTGACCTGCCCTCCGGCCCGCGCCCAGTGGCACCATCTTTCGCGACGCGCCGGTTCGCTTATCAACGCCTCCAGCCGTTCGCGCGTGCCAACCGGGCCGGGCCCCGCCAGCAGGCGTCCCCCGGCGCGCACCAACATGCCATCGGCGTTGGTGACGATTTCGACCACAGGTGAAAACCCGCGCAGGTTCCGCAGTTCGCGCCACAAATCCTGACGGATCTGCCGAGCCAGACGCCCCGGGCGCAGACCGATCGGCAGGTGGGTTGAAACGCTCAGATCGAACTGCGCGGGCCAGTGGCGGGCCAGCGTGTAGCGCCCTGCTTCCTGCGCGATGATCCAGCCGCCGCGACGGCGGACGGCCAAAGGGACAGGCCGCTGCGCGCTCTCTCGGGACAGGTCTTTGACCGGGCTGTCGCCGACAGTCTGCGAAAGCTCCTGATGTTTCGTCATGTCTGACACTTATGCCTCCTGGATCTGGCGGGGCCTGCGCGCGAACGGGCGCACCCGGACCGCTCAGAGCGGAATGTTATCGTGCTTTTTCCAAGGGTTCGTCAGCTTCTTGCCACGCAGCGCGGCAAAGGCCCGGCTGACCCGCTTGCGGGTGCTGCGCGGCTGGATCACCTCGTCTATGAACCCGCGTTCCGCGGCCACAAAGGGATTGGCGAACCGGTCCTCATAGCTTTTTGCATGGGCGGCGATCTTTTCGGGATCTTTCAGGTCGGCGCGGTGGATGATTTCGGTCGCGCCCTTCGCACCCATCACCGCGATCTCGGCAGTGGGCCAGGCATAGTTGAAATCTCCGCGCAGGTGTTTCGAGGACATCACGTCATATGCACCGCCATAGGCCTTGCGGGTGATCACCGTGACCTTGGGCACCGTCGCCTCGCCATAGGCGAACAGCAGCTTGGCGCCATGCTTGATGACGCCGCCCAGTTCCTGACCCGTGCCGGGCAGGAATCCCGGCACATCCACCAGCGTCAGGATCGGGATCTCGAAGGCATCGCAGAAACGCACAAAGCGCGCGGCCTTGCGCGAACTGTCGATGTCCAGACACCCGGCCAGCACCATCGGCTGGTTCGCCACCACGCCCACCGACTGCCCTTCGAGGCGCATGAAGCCGGTGATGATATTGCGGGCAAAATTCTCCTGGATCTCGTAGAAATCCGCCTCGTCCGCGATCTTGTGGATCAACTCTTTCATGTCGTAGGGCGTGTTGGCATTCTCGGGGATCAGCGTATCGAGGCTGCGTTCGACCCGCCCCGGTTCGTCGAAGAAGGGGCGCACGGGCGGCTTTTCGCGGTTGGACAGCGGCAGGAAATCCACCAGACGCCGCACTTCGGCCAGAGCCTCGACATCATTCTCGAAGGCGCCATCGGCAACCGAGGATTTGCGGGTGTGTGTCGAGGCCCCCCCCAGTTCCTCGGCTGTCACCACCTCGTTCGTCACCGTCTTGACCACATCCGGGCCGGTCACGAACATGTAAGAAGAATCCTGCACCATGAAGATGAAATCGGTCATGGCGGGCGAATAGACTGCGCCCCCGGCGCAAGGCCCCATGATCAGCGAAATCTGCGGCACCACGCCGCTGGCCATCACGTTGCGCTGGAACACCTCGGCATATCCGGCAAGGCTTGCCACACCTTCCTGGATGCGCGCACCACCCGAATCGTTGATGCCGATCACCGGCGCGCCGTTCTGCATCGCCATGTCCATGATCTTGCAGATTTTCTGGGCATGGGTTTCCGACAGCGATCCGCCCAGCACGGTGAAATCCTGGCTGAACACATAGACCATGCGACCGTTGATCGTGCCCCAACCGGTCACGACGCCATCACCATAGACCTTGTTGTTCTCCATGCCGAAATCCGTGCAGCGATGCGTAACGAACATGTCGAATTCTTCAAAGCTGTCCTCGTCGAGCAGCAATTCGATCCTCTCTCGCGCCGTCAGCTTGCCCTTGGCGTGTTGCGCGTCGATGCGCGACTGCCCTCCACCCAGACGGGCTTCGGCGCGGCGTCCCTCGAGTACCTGAAGAATGTCTTTCATGGAGATCCCCTCGTTTATGCGGAAAATACAGAGCCTGTGCGCCGTCTCAAGAGTCTTTTGGCAAATTTGCAAAGTTAGCATGGGCGCGCAGGAGGAAAATGCAAATTCGCAAAGAACGTTCGCTTCTTCACGTTTGGCTGACGGACTTGCGAAACAGCACCCATCAAATTGATCGACAAGCATCTGGTCATGGCGCGAGCAAGGAAATCATCAAAGCTTTGGCAGAGAGCCGGCCTGCATTCGAACCGTCCCCACGCCCGGACTTGAACCGGGAAGCCTTGCGGCGGGAGATTTTAAGTCTCCTGTGTTTACCGGTTTCACCACGTGGGGTGACGGTTCCGAGACTGCCCTTTACCAACCCATTTCAGGCCAATCAATCAGGATCGGATGGCCCATGTGTGCCCGTTGCCTCCCCAAAGCACAAAAGGCCATGTAATTGTGTTACTTTTGCGCTGTCGACGGCAGATTTCAACCCTGGTCCGTCTATCGTGCCATCCCAGCGTCCTGCGCCCCGCCCCGGCGGGAAGACGACCGCAGGTAGATAGCAAAAAAGATCGCGGGACACTTTTTCAAACCGCAGGTTGAAGCGTCACAGTTCCTGGCCCGGTGGTGGCTTCAGCAGATGACGTTCGGCCAGCCAAGGGTTGAGTTCCACCGCACGGCGCAGAACCTCTTGCCCCTCCGCGTCGCGTCCCAGCCCCATCAGCGTCAGCGCCTTTCCCGAAAGCGCCGCCACATGGTCAGGCAAAAGCGCGATGGCTCGGTCGAGATCGGGCAATGCCGCCGCATGATCCTGGCGCAGGAAATTGACAAAGGCGCGCTGGTTGTACCCCTCGGCATAGTCGGGACAATAGGCGATGAGGCGATCGAAGGCTTCGATGGCACGCAGGAAATCGTATCCCGACCGCGCCTGCATGCCCTTGTCCAGCAAGGCTTGCGCCGGTTCATCCGGCGCATCGGCCCAAAGCGCCCACATCCGGTTTGACACCTCGCGCGCCGCCATCTCGTTTGGTGCCTCGCGCACCTCTGCAAGCAGCTGCGACAGCTCTGCCGCGTGATCGGGCGCTGGCGGACAGCCCTGTGCCAGCAGGGGCGTGGCGCTCAGGCAGACAACGGTGGCAAAAATCTTTTTCATGCCACAAGTCTGTTGCGGGCGGAGCTCAGGTCAAGTCACATCTGTAGTACGGTACGCGCTCAGACAGAGGCACCGCTGGCCAGCCCGATCTCCTTGACGGCCTGCATCGCCACATAGGTCGATGTCGATGCGATATGCGGCAAGGTCGAAATCCTCTCGGCTAGAACAAGGCGATAGCTGCGCATGTCCGAGGTGCGCACCTTGAGCAGGTAATCGAAGTTCCCGGCAATCAGATGCACCTGCTCGACCTCGGGAATCGTCGCCACGGCGGCGTTGAACGCGGCCAGAGCCTCTTCGCGGGTGTCGGCCAGCCGCACCTCGACAAAGGCGACATGATCGAGACCCAGCCGGATCGGATCAAGGATGGCGCGGTATCCGCGGATCGCCCCGAGTTCCTCGAGCCGCCGAAGCCGGGCCTGGGTCGGGGATTTCGACAGGCCGATCCGCCGCGCCAGTTCAGTAATCGACACGCGGCCATCTTCGGCCAATGTGGCCAGAATGGCCCGGTCGAACCGGTCAAGGTCCAGAATGTCGTTCTGCATCGCCTGGCCCCGCCAATTCGATCGATCCGGTCAGCCTGTCCGGAAAGACAGGGTGATACGACCAAAATCCTTGCCTGAGACTAGCGTATTTTCCCGCAGGACACCACCGCCGGAAAGCGCGCTCTGAACTGTGCGTCTTCGGATTTCAACCGATAGTTCCAAACACCGTTCGAGCGGCACGCTGCCGTGATCGTTCAAGTGACACCCGTTGCGCCACAGTCCGTGGTCGGCATCCCCCGGGAGGGTGCGCGGCCTTGACGCCTGCGCGAATTCAGACAATCTCGTGGACATGTTTCCGATCCGCGATCACAACCCGTCTGGCACGACGCCCTTTGTCACCTACGCGCTGCTTCTGGTGAATGTGGGGATCTTCGTCAGCTATTATGCCCTGTTCAGCGACGTGCGCGCGCTTTACGTCTTTTACTACGACTGGGCGCTCATCCCGGCCAGAATCAGCGACGGCAGCGGCTGGGTCGGCTTCGTCAGTTCGCTGTTTCTGCATGGCGGCATCATGCACCTGCTGGGCAACATGCTGTTTCTCTACGTCTTCGGGGACAACATGGAGGACGAGATGGGCCATGCGGGCTTTGCGGCGTTCTACCTTGCCTGCGGCCTTGGCGCGGGACTGGCGCAATACGTCACCGCACCGTTTTCCCAGGTGCCGACGGTTGGTGCCTCGGGCGCGATCGCCGGGGTCATGGGCGGCTATCTTCTGATGTTCCCCAAGGCCCGCATCGATATCTTCATCTTTTTCATCGTGTTCTTCAAGATCCTGCCGATCCCGGCCTGGATCCTTCTGGCCGTCTGGTTCGCGTTGCAACTGAACGGCGGCTTCGGATCGGTCGCGGACGAAGGCGGCGTCGCCTATTGGGCGCATGTCGGCGGGTTCATCATCGGGGCCGCGCTCACCCTGCCGGTCTGGCTGCGCCGTGGCGGGCCGGCCTACTGGAGCCGCACGCGCGGCCATCCGCCCCACCCCGAGGCACGGTATCAGCTGACCGCGTCCCGCATCCCCAAGGTAAGGCCCCGCCGATGAATGATCCCGTAAAAGTTTCCTGCCATTGCGGCGCCGTCGAACTGCGCGTCACCCTGTCCGAAGGTCTGTCCGGCGCGCGCCGCTGCGACTGTTCATTCTGCCGCAGACGCGGCGCAGGGGTGGTTTCGGCCCCGCTGGACGCGGTCGAGGTTGTACGCGGAGCCGACAAGCTGACGCTTTATAAATGGAACACCGGGACAGCCGAACACTATTTCTGTTCGGCCTGCGGCATCTACACCCACCACCGGCGGCGGTCGGATCCGACACAATACGGCATCAACATGGGCGCAATCGAAGGGGTCAATCCCGCCGACCACGAGCCGATCGCCTGGAACGACGGGGTGAACCACCCGTCGGATGCCGACTAAGGTCGCGGCCCGGGCGGACTGCCCTGCCGATGCTCAGGCCTCGCGCAGGAGCCTTGCGAACGGATCGAAAAGCTGGCCATTGGCGCACAGGATCGCCCCGCTGGCCAGCGGGTCCTGATCCTCGCGCACGCCCTGAAGCAGCGCACCGGCTTCCTGGGCGATCAGCGATCCCGCCGCGATGTCCCAAAGCTTGAGCTCGCGTTCCCAGTAGCCGTCATACCGCCCCGCCGCCACATAGGCGAGGTCGAGCGCCGCAGCGCCCCAGCGCCGTACACCGGCACATTCCGGCATCAGCCGCGCCAGATCCCGCAGCGTTGCCGGCAGGGTCTTCTTGGCAGCAAACGGCACGCCGGTGGCAAAAACCGCCTCGATCATACGGCTGCGTCCGGACACGCGCAGGCGCTTGGAATCGTTCAGCCAGGCGCCCGCGCCCTTTTCGGCATAGAACATCTCGTCCTTGGCCGGGTCGAACACGACGCCGGACACGATCTGTCCCTTGTGTTCCAGTGCGATGGAAATCGCCCAGTGCGGCAGGCCATGCAGAAAGTTGGTGGTACCGTCCAGCGGATCGACGATCCAGCGGCGCGTCGGGTCCTGTCCCGCGACCTCCTGGGATTCCTCGGCCATCCAGCCATAGGTGGGGCGCGCGCCCATCAGTTCGTCCCGCAGAATCTTTTCGGCGGCGTAATCCGCCTTGCTCACAAAATCACCGGCACCCTTCATAGACACCTGAAGGTTCTCGACCTCGCGGAAGTCCTTGACCAGAGAGCGGCCTGCCTTGCGGGCGGCCTTGATCATGATGTTGAGGTTTGCGCTGCCCTGCATGTGCCCTGGCTCCCGTTCGTGGTCAGGCCGCGCGTATACGCGGCCTCACCCCGGTTGCCAAGGGCCAGAGGTGGTCAGCGGTAGACCACACCCTTTTCCCCGGCAGGCGCATAATAGCGCGGCGAGTCCTGATAGACCTTGTGCACGGGATAATGCGCCCGCTGACCGCCTGCCTGGTTGATGTAGGGACCGGCGTTGGGGGTTCCGCAGCAGATGCGCCCGCCCACGGTGACCGGCTGCAATCCCGCAGGGCAGTAGTTGGCCGAGGTTGGGAACGTATGCACAAGAAAGTCGGTATTCGGATTGTTGGTGGCATCCCCCATGTACATGTCGCCCCAGGCCAGCGCGGCACCTGGACCAATCATGAAAGCGGCAGCAGCTGCGGCAAGCAATGTCTTGAAACGCATATGGTCCCCCGGAATTATTTTGACAATTCTGTCAGGACCTTGAGCGTATCTGCGTCAAACCTCAAGTAAACCTATTCAAACCGAAACAGTGTGTCTCTGGTTTCGGGACTTCCGCCATGGCTGCCGGGCGAAAACCTGACCGGCGCGGCAGACAGCAAAACGCCCGACCCCGAGGGGCCGGGCGCACAGCCTTCCGTTCCGGAACGGATCAGAAGCGGTAGTTCAGCGACATGTTGGCAGTCGTCGCATCCGCGTCGAGCCCGGTGTCGAAATCGTCGAATTTGTGGTAAAGTACTTCGCCACCGACCGACACGTTTGTGCTTACCATGGTTTCGACGCCCACACCGGCAAAGTAACCGTTCGAATCGCCGATGCTGCTGCTATCGGTAAAGGCTTTTGCGTAGCCCGCGGTACCATAGGCCATGGTCCGGCCGAGATCGGCGCCGACGCGGCCACCGGCACGCATGATTCCGTCCACGGTCGCCGGACCAAGATCGATGTCGGTAGCATCGTACTGAAGACCACCGCCGACAACATAGTTGCCGAGGTCGTAATCGTAGTAGCCTTTCACACCGTACAGCGCGTCGCCCGCATCAAGATCGGGATTTTCCGTATCGACCCGGCCATACCCGAACTGACCACCCAGTGAGAGGCCGGTCCAGTCGTGCGAGGCGACCGGTGCAACGACGGGTGCCGGTGCCATCGGTGCGGGCTCGGAATACCCAAGCTCGGGGCTGCCCGCAAAGGCGGGAAGCGCAAGTGTGCCCAGCAGCGCTGCGGAGAGTGTAAGAGTGCGTTTCATGGTCTCTGTCCTTAACTTCTATTTCACAACTTCTATTTACGTACCGGTTGTGTGCCGGTGACACTGTGAAAATGCGCATCCGACGCTCACGGTTCCAGTGCCGCGCGGTCACAGGATCGTGGCTGCAATTCAGCCACTTTCGCCAACTTTCTGCATTGCAGCGTGAAACCGGCGGAGTCCTGCCGAAAACGTCGTCCAGGCGGTCGCGGACTGAAATATTGCCCTCCGCGCGTTCACGGGCCGTCGAAAGGCTGCCGCTGTATGTCAGGAAATCCTGGACCTGGTTTGTTTGGGAATCTGCGGATGCAACTTTCTGCGCCGCCTTCTGAGCCGCCGGTCTTCACATCAGCGCAGAGCCGTTGCGCGTTCAGTCGCGGGACTGACCGATCACCCCGACAAATTCCCGCCATTCGCCCTTGCTCATGCCGGAACTTTCTTGCGTGACATCCTCGCCCTTCAGCATGCGCCGCACGCAGTCGAGCGCTGTGCCTGACAGTGTCGCGCCCCCCATGCGGTAATCGGCGAACGCCTTGTAGGCCAAAGGCACCCAGTCCGCGACAACATCACAGATCGCGTCCGCATAAACCCGTATCTCGTATTGTGCATGGGCGTCGGCGCGCAGCCGCAGGAAATGCAGCAGGTTGTGCAGGTCCACTTTCCAGTACCATTGCGTGTAGATGTTAGCGGGCAGGTTCATCCGCGCCAGTTCCCGTGCCAGACCCTGCTGCCCCTCGGTCGAGATCATCTCTTCGTAGTGGTCATAGGCCCGCATCGCATCGTCGCGCAGATAGCGCAGCACGCGCTCGGCTTCCTCGCCCGACAGCGCCTCGCCCCGACCCTGATTGTTGACTACCGACTGCGCATTCAGCGCGTCCGCCGCGGGGATGTAGAATTCGCGGTCAAGGATCGAATACCGCGCCGAATATTCGTTCACATTGGCGGTGCGGTGGCGGATCCACTGGCGGGCGACAAAGACCGGCAATTTCACATGCAGCTTGATCTCGCACATCTCGAAGGGCGTCGAATGCCAGTGCCGCATGAGATAGCGGATCAGCCCTTCGTCGTTGGACACCGATTTGGTCCCCTTGCCATAGGAGACACGGGCGGCCTGACAGATGGCGCTGTCGTCACCCATGTAGTCGATCACCCGCACAAAACCGTGGTCAAGCACGGGGATCGCCGTATAGAGATGCCGTTCCATCCCCGGCGCGGTGGCGCGCAATGTCGGCTGCGGGTCCGCCCGCAGAGCATCGATTTCGGCCTGCTGTCCAGCGGTCAGCGTCGAGGAAACGGGCGAAGACGGGGGCATGGCGATTCCTTTCCCACAAGATGAGTCGAACCCGACCATATCTTGGCGGGCGGGCGCAAGTAACCACCAGATCGGGTGTGGGCAAAAGCGCCTCAGTTGCAGGCTTTCCGGCAAGCCTTTGGTAATCTTGAATTGACTTTCAACCGGCCCTGCCGGAATTTCGCCGCAAAACATATAAAAATGCCGGGGCAGCAGCATCATGAATCGCATCGTCACACTTGTTCTTGCACTTTCGCTTGTCGCTGGCTGCGGCGGCGGGGGCGGCGGAAGCAACCCGCTGGATCGCCCGAACGAGGAGACGGATCCCGACGCGACCCCGGATCCTGACACGACCCCGGATCCCGACACCGGCACGCCGATTGAAAGTGATCGCACCCTCCCGCCGGGGACGGCCAATCCAACCCCGAACGACGGCATCTTCCGCACCGAGCCATTCACCGAGGAAGGCAACGGATACGCCAATTCCATCGTGCGCGATTCCGCGACCGACACGTTCTTTGTCGACGGGCTGGCCTTTGACGGCAGCCAGGCGGACGGCGTGGCCTTTGCCCGCTCCTCTGCACCCGGATCGCTGGGCACTTATGCGCTGTACGAAGCGCCGGTCACGCATCCCGACTTTCTCACCGACAATCCCATCGGTCAGTTCGACCACCGCGCGCTTTACGGGGTCAGTGACTCGGGCAACAGCGAATTCGCCATCGTACGGACCGGCAACTACATCGGCTACGGCTTTGGCGGCTTTGTCTATCAGCGCAACAACGGGGTCGTGCTGCCCACCGAAGGTCAGGCAACCTATTCCGGGGATTACGGCGCGATCCGCGATTTCGATGGCGCCGGCGGCACACAATATGCCACCGGCAACATGACGGTGGACATCGACTTCGACGGGTTCAGCGGCACTTGCACCGGCGTCTCCTGTGCGGATGCGGTGCGCGGCTACGTGCGTGACCGACGCATATATGCCCCCGACGGCACCGATCTGACACAGACCTATGTCGACGCGCTGGCCGACGCCAACGACACCACCCTCACCGGACTGCCGACGCTGATCTTCAAGGTCGGGCCCGGCGCGTCCGACGGCAACGGCGAGTTGACTGGCGACGTATTCTCGACCGTGGCAGGCGAAGAATTCGAGACCGGCAACTACTATGCCATCATGTCGGGCGACCATACCACAGGCGCCGGAGGCGAGATCGTCGGCGTGATCGTGGTCGAGGGCGACGATCCCACGGCCGACGGTGTCACAGTGCGCGAAACCGGCGGCTTCATCGTCACACGCTAGAGCGTGTTGTGTTTGACTGGATTCAAAACGCGGCCTGTCGCTTTCGCTCGAACCCGCGTTTCGATCCCACCTTGTTTCCGATTGAACGCAACAGGCTTTAAAGCTCGCCTACGGGCGACGAACAGGATATCCGCCATGTTTTGGAAGACCCTGGCCCTCTGCATCTGCCTTGTCTCTGCGGCGGCGTCGCAGACACCCGACATGCAGCTGACCCCCGAACAGATGCGGGGGCTGGCCGCGCAGGCGGTCAACGGCGGCTATGCCTCCGAGGCGTTCGACCTCTCGGCCGCCCTGCTTGACCGGGACCCCGACGATTTTGACGCGCTGATGATTCACGCACGCGCCGCCCGCGATCTGGCCCGCTTCGATGTCGCGCGCAAAGCCGCACAACATGCCTGGGCCGTGGCGGCAGGCGACGAACAGCGCTACGCAGCCGCCGTAAGCAATGCACAGATACTTTCGTCCATGGGCAACCGCACCATGGCGCAACTCTGGCTGCGCCGCGCGGTGCAGGCCGCCCCCAGCGATTTTCACAAGGGCATGGCCGCGCGCGACTATCGCTATGTCCGCAGCCAGAACCCCTGGACCACCCAGTTTTCCTTTAACATTGCACCCAGTTCCAACATCAACAACGGCTCATCAAGCGAGACCACCACCCTGCCCGGCCTGCCCTTCGTGTTCGAATTGCAAGGCGCCGCGCGCGCCCTTTCGGGCACCGAGATTTCCGGCGGCATTGCCACCTCCTACAAGCTGGCCGAAAGCGGGACACGCCAGACCCTGCTGCGCCTGTCGGTCTATCACCGCGGCTTTGTCCTCTCGGACGAGGCGAAGGACCGCGCGCCGGACGCAAAGGGCAGCGATTTCGCCCTGACCAGCCTGACCACCGGCATCGACCAGACCTGGAGCCTGCGCAATGGCCGTCTCATACTGGGCGCCGAGGCGACTTTGGGCAAGGTCTATTATGGCGGCGATCCGCTCTATGCCAACCTCAACGTCGGCGGTTCGCTCCGTTATGCCTTCACGCCAAAGGTGCAGGGCCAGTTGCGCGCCGCGCGCGAGGCGCAGAAGGGCTATGACGCCCGCCCCGACGCCCATGCCTGGCGCGGTTCGGCGGGGCTGGTGACGGTGCTGCCGCAGGGCCAGAGGCTCAGTGCCTTCTACAACTATGCCGAAGGATCATCCTCGGCCGACTATCTCGACTATGCCGATCACGAAATCGAACTGCGCCTTGCCCTTGCCAGACCCTTGCTCGACACCGGGATCGAATTCGGCCTGACCGCCGGGCACAAGCATCACGCACGCAACGCCATCACCGGGGGGGAACGCAACGACGATACGCTCGAGGCGGATGTGACGCTGATCCTGAACACGCTCGATTATTACGGCTTTGTGCCCAGCCTCACGCTGCGCACCCGCCGAACGGATTCCAACATCTCGATCTACGACACCAAAGAGGTCGGCGTTCAGGTTGGTGTGCGCTCGCGGTTCTGACTCCGCGCGCCGCCGCATCACACGTCACCATCCCCTGATCCCTCGACTTTCCGAAACAAGCGTCTAATCTGTGCTGCAACTGAAATCACAAGGAACAGGACGCTTCCCATGCCCATCCGCTATCTTCACACCATGTTGCGGGTCAAGGACCTCGACGCCACCATCGCCTTTTTCGAACTACTGGGCCTCAAGGAACGCCAGCGCAAGGAAAGCGAGGGCGGCCGCTTCACGCTGGTCTTTCTCTGCCCGCCCGATCAGGACGACGGCACCGCCGATGTCGAACTGACCTATAACTGGGACGGCGACGACGGCTTGCCCTCGGACAGCCGCCACTTCGGCCACCTCGCCTATACGGTCGAAAACATCTACGACATGTGCCAGAAACTGAAGGATGCGGGCGTCACGATCAACCGCCCGCCGCGCGACGGGCACATGGCCTTTGTCCGCTCGCCCGACAATGTTTCGGTCGAATTGCTTCAGCAGGGCGGGTCCCTTCCCCCCGCCGAACCCTGGTCGAGCATGGAAAACACCGGCCACTGGTAGGCACCACGATGCTGCGCGCGCTCAGCTTACTGACGCTGCTCTGGGCCGGGCCTGCGCTCGCTCAGGGCAACGCGCCCTGTCGGCTGGCGCTGGTACTGGCCCTCGACGTCTCCTCTTCTGTGGATGCGCGCGAACACCTTCTGCAACAGCAGGGATTGGCTGCGGCGCTCGACGATCCGGACATCCGCCATGCCATCCTGCGCGGCGCCCCCGGCACGGTTGCGCTGGCGATCTATGAATGGAGCGGGCGACAGCAGTCGCAGACCGTGCTCGGCTGGACCCAGCTTGACAGCGATCACGCCATTGACGGCGCCGTCGCCACCCTGCGCACCGCTCCGCGCAGCGAAACGCGTTTTCCCACCGCCATGGGGTTTGCCCTCGGGTATGGCGCCACCCTGCTGGAACGGGCGCCCCCCTGCACCCGTCGCGTCATCGACGTCTCGGGCGACGGCATCACCAACGACGGCTTCGGCCCGGAACTCGCCTACAGGCATTTCGATTTCGATGGGGTAACCGTGAACGGGCTGGCGGTTCTGGGCGCCGATCCGCAGGTGCAGGATTACTTCGAGGACGAGGTGCGCCACGGTCCCGGCGCTTTTGTCGAGATCTCCGAAGGCTATGCCGGCTTCCGCCGCGCGATGACACGCAAGCTGCTGCGCGAGATTTCGGACATGATCATCGGCGCGCACGACAGCACCGGGCGGCGCGGATAAAGGCCGGCGCGCTGCTGGGCTTGCTGGACGAGGCAGGCCGACAGGTGCCGGATCACGGTGAGGGGCATTGTCGTCACACCGGCAATAACGGTTCGGGCCAGACGGTTCAGATCAGAGCCGATCCTGGTGAACTCGTCGCCTGTTTGCGCGCCTACGTGATCTCTTGCGCCGGTGCCTCTGTCGAAACCGACCGCGGAACTGAGGATTTTGAAATCTCCATGGTGCGCTCGCTCAGGCGCGGAATCATGGCATCTGCTTTCCAGGTGTACCGGGGCGCACATACGGCGCGGCTCAGCAGGCACGGTAACCCATGCGGATCAGATCCATCCCGGTCAGCCTGATGTAGCCATCGATGCGATAGCGCCAGGTCGACATGAAGGTCGCGCGCAGCACGGGCACATAATTGTTCGACATCACGCCCGACCAGTAATCGAACTGTTCGGCTGGCAGGGGTCTGCCATAGTAGCTTGGGCCGTGGAACCCGAAGACGGTGCGCGGACTGACACAGACGTCGCCCGCGCCCAGAAACATGGTGCAGGAGGACAGGCAGAACTTTCCCCGGATTTCGACCCGCCGCCCTTCCCGCCGCAACTGCTCGACCTGGGCCGCCCTGGCGCCAAGCAGCCCGCCATGATCGGTGCCCACGACCAGCACGCGACCCCGCTGCACCCATTGTTCCGCCGCTGGCAGCGGCAGCGTCAGAGACAGCCACAGAACAAGGCTCAGAAGGCCGAAGGGTATCAGCCGCGCGAACGCGATATGTGTCATGGCAAATTTCCTCAATCCAGGTGCGCCACCAGAATGACGCGAATCATCTTAAAGACATGTAAAACCATGTATTTGTCTAAGTGTCCGTCCGAGAACATCTTGAATTTTTGGAATCACTTGTGAATCCTTGGCGGAGGCATTGTTTTGCAGGAGCTTCGGGATGTGGACGAACGAGAACCGCAGTCGTTATGATCGCAGCGGACTGCGCTACCCCAGTGAT
>JAGXGV010000029.1 GCA_024636635.1 Puniceibacterium sp. | reverse complement strand
TGATCACCTCCATCGCTGAAACCGGCGACATGCTGGACGCCCGCCTGCGCCCCGGCAATGTCGGCACTGCCGAAGGTGCGTTGGACATCATCCTTGACGAGGGGGAGCCCGCGGGCATCGAGGTCCATTAGGAACTGGCGCCAAGGTCGACACTGGAGTGGCATTGTTGAATGTAGGTCCCCAGTGGGGCGTCGCAAGGAGACAGACGTGCTTTTACCGGACGGTTGCCATGGCCGTAGCGGAGGGGGCTGAGAAAGCCAGTCACTCCATTCTCTTGCACCGCTTCAGTGTTCGCGCGGATATTCGCCCTCAGTCGGCAACATCCACAAGCGGCATGGCGATGCCGCTGCGAGACCAGGCACGTGACCTCGGTTGGGTGCGCCTATTTCCGCCTGATCCCGCCGACGCAGGCAGAACTAACTACCCAACTGACGCTCCCATTGCTGCAACTCTTCAAAAAGAGAGTTCAAACTTTCTCTCTCTAACAGCACCTCGTCAAGTTGGCCGCAACCATCGTCGAGAAGAAGACCCGGATCATCGTCACTCTGCCGAAGTCGTGCCCACAACAGGGACTTCTCCACCTTCTCTTCGACGCCCTCGCCCCACCGAAAGCAGCCTGACGACAGCGCCCCGACCTCGTCAAACCATCGATCTATATTACCCAACAGCCACGTCAACGACCGGCAAGGAAACCGGACGCCGATATCTGATGCGCGCCACAGACCCAAGACGCGGGAAACCGGCCCAATGAACAGAAGAATGCTGCTTCATGAATTATCCGGGTTAAGTTGTCCAACCGGCGCCGCACGCACCGGCGACCTTGAACCCGCAGCCCAGCAGAACCCGATGCCCGTCAACAAACTGTTCTGAGATAGTAAAACGGGATGAGAGAAACCTGTTCGGCGCAAAAGCAGCAGTTTCTCAGGAACAAACGTGGCCCCGACCTGTTTTCAACAGGTTCATGCTACCGCGACATTTGGAGAGACACCATGGGACAGGAATTTTCCAGGCGCGCCGTCCTTGCCGGTTTAACGTCGGGCGCAGCCCTCGCGGCCTTGCCAGTCAACCACGCTTTTGCGGCTCTGGATGACAAACCCTTTTACTTCCTTACCCGGGACGAGGCGCGCTTTCTTGCCTCGTTCTGCGACACATTGATCCCCGAGGACGAATATCCCAGTGCCTCGCAGGCTGGCGTCGTCGATTTCATCGACCTGCAACTGGCCGGTCCCTATGGCAAGGGCCGTTACCTTTACATGCAGGGCCCATTCTTCGAAGGAACCGAACAGCAGGGTTATCAGGTTTCGCTGCCGCCCGCTGAATTCATCCGGCAGGGCATCGCCGCGCTGGCCGAGGCCGAGCCGCGCTTTGCCGGGGGCGACGATGGCCTGCGTTTGCTGGTCACGACGCGCCTGTCAGAAGGCAGCGTTGACCTGGGCAGCGGCCTGCCTGCCAAGCCGCTGTTCGACGAATTGTGGACACTTACCAACTCGGGCTATTTCGCAGACCCCATGTACGGCGGCAACAAAAGCTATGCCGGCTGGGAAATGGTCGGCTTTCCCGGGGCGCATGCCTATTACCTCTCCTTCGTGGATCAGCACAACGTCCCCTATCCGCAGCCACCCATGGGCATCAACCATCAACCCGGACGGGACGGCTCCATGCCCTCTGGCCTGAAACCGCAGGAGCTTTGAACAGATGCCGGACAAGACCCTTCCCAAGACGGATGTCGTGATCATCGGGGGCGGCTGGACCGGTCTGACCGCCGCCTATGAATTGGCCCACGAAGGCCAGAGATGCGTGATCCTGGAACGTGGCAACCATCGCCACGATGCCACCAGCTTTGGCGCGCCCGAAGAACATGACGAACTGAAATACGCCCTGCGTGCCACCCACATGATGGACGTGCGCAAGAGCACTTTGACCTTCCGAAACGATACCAGCCAGCGCGCCCTGCCGATGCGACGCCTTGGGTCGTTCCTGCCTGGCGAAGGCCTGGGCGGTGCCGGCATCCACTGGAACGGCCAGCTCTGGCGCCCGCTGCCCTCGGACCTTGAGATGCGCAGCCACTATGAAAACCGCTACGGCGCGCAATTCATCCCCGAGGATCTGAGCGTCCAGGACTGGGGTGTTACCTATGACGAACTTGAACCCCACCTCGATTTCTTCGAAAAGATCTGCGGCGCGGCGGGCTATGCCGGCAACCTTAACGGGGAAAAGCGCGCCGGTGGCAATGTCTTTGAAGGGCCGCGCCAGAACGAATACCCCAACCCCGCGATGAAGCAGCCGGTCAGCAGCACGAAATTCGGGAAGGCCGCCGAGCGGATGGGGCTGAACCCTTTTCCATTCCCGTCCGCCAATGTGACGCAGAAGTACGAAAACCCTTATGGTGCGCAGCTGCACCCCTGCGCCTACTGCGGCTTCTGTGAACGTTTCGGCTGTGGGTATTTCGCCAAGGCCGACCCGATCATCTGCGTCTACGACCGCATCAAGGAACACGAAAATTTCGAGATCCGGTTTCAGTCGACCGTGATGCGCGTGGAAAAATCCGCTGACGGCAGGACGGCCACGGGCGTGACCTACATCGATGCCGACGGGCTCGAGGTGTTCCAGCCCGCCGATATCGTCTGCATGAACGCCTATGCGCTGTGGAACGTGCACCTGATGCTGGTGAGCGGACTTGGCGAACCCTACGATCCAGAGACCCGCACCGGCACTGTGGGGCGCAACTATTCCTACCAGACCATCGCGTCGGTCGATGCCTTCTTCGAGAAAGAAATAATCACCAACCCGTTCATGGGGGCCGGGGCGCTGGGTGTCATCGTCGACGACTACAACGGCGACAACTTTGACCATTCCGACCTCGGGTTCGTTGGCGGCGCCTACATTGCTTGCAAGCAGTACCATGGCCGCCCGATCAGCTATCAGCCAACCCCCGAGGGCACGCCAAGGTGGGGCGCGGAATGGAAACGGGCGGTGCGGGAAAATTACCTGCACCATGCCGACATGGTCGTGCACGGGTCCAGCATGTCGACACCGGGCAATTATCTCGACTTGGATCCAACCTGGACCGATGCCTATGGTCGCCCGCTGCTGCGCATGACGTTCAACTTTCCCGACAACGACCGGAAGATGGCCGAGTATGTAACCAACCGCGCGGTCGAGATCGCGCAAAACATGGAAAACGTCACCAGCGTTGCCTCGTCCAATCTGGCCGCGGTGGGCAGCGACTATACCGTCGTGCCCTACCAGACGACGCACAATGTCGGCGGCGCGATTATGGGGACCGACCGCAACACCAGCGTAGTGAACCGCTACGGCCAGATGTGGGACCATCACAACGTTTTTGTCTTTGGCGCCTGCCTGTTCCCGCAGAACCTTGGATACAACCCCACCGGCCCGCTGATGGGGCTGGCCTACTGGACGCTCGAACATCTCAAGAACGACTATCTTGCGAACCCTCGTCCGCTGATGGACGCCTGAAGGAGGCAGACATGAAATCCCGCACTCTCAAGACCTGCGTCGGGCTTGTCCTGCTTGCCGCGCTGGCGCCCATCCCGGCAATGGTTGGGGCGCAGGACACCAGCACCCCGGCGGTCGGCGCGCTGGAATCCCGGCTGGATGACGAACGAACCCTGTTTGCCGCCACGATCAGTGACACGCCCCCCGACGACGATCTGCTGGAACTGGGACGGCTCGTCGCGATGGGCGGGGCGGAAAACGTTGGCTCGGGCATGGCCTGCATCACCTGCCACGGTGGCCAGGGCGCGGGCGACGGGTCCGGCGCCTTCCCGCGGCTGGCCGGCTTGCCGGGGTGGTATAGCTACAAGCAGCTCAACGACTACGCCTCGGGCGACCGCCCGAACGAGGTCATGACCGGCATCGCTCAGCGCCTGACCGAGCGAGAGCGCGAAGCGGTGGCAACCTATTACGCCGTGGTGCAAGCCCCGATCCATCGCCCTCTGGGCGAGGTCGATCAGGGCCTAATGCAATGGGGCGGACAACTGGCCGCCGTGGGTTCTGCCGAAAAGGGCATCCCGGCCTGCGTCAACTGCCACGGCCCGCAGGGCACCGGAAACCCGCCCTCGGTTCCCTACCTCGCCGGACAGTATGCCAACTACATGGCTTACCAGTTGCAGCTCTGGAAGGACGGCGTGCGCGACAACGATCCGATGGATGTGATGAGCGCGATTGCCGAAAAGATGAGCGCTGAAGACATGCGCGCCGTCAGCGAATACTACCGCCGGGTCGAAAATCCCGAAACGACGGGCGAGTGACCCATGCAAGGCAAGCCGGTCGTTCCGCTGACTTTGGCCGGTGTGGCCGCCCTCGTCCTGGTCGCCATCACCCTTGTCTCCGTCTGGTCGCTGGCCCATCCGCAGCGTGATCCTGTGGGCAACGCTCTTGCCGCCATGGGTGCGCGGCTGGACGGAGTGCGCAGTTGGTACGCCCAGGGCCCGGTCGAGGCCAGCCCAGATTGGCAAGCAATGCGACTGAACGTTCCGGGCGGAGACGCCGCGCGCGGGCGGCTGGCGATGGTCGAGTACGGCTGCGGCGCCTGTCACGTCATCCCCGGTGTCGCGAGCGCGCGCGGCACGGTGGGCCCGTCGCTCGACGGGTTGGCGCGCCGCGCCTACATCGCTGGTGTGCTGACCAACGCACCGGGAGACCTTACCCGCTGGCTGATGAACCCGCCGCTGTTTTCGCCCGAAACCGCCATGCCAAACCTTGGCGTTACCGAAGCCGATGCCGCCGACATGGCCGCCTACCTTTATACCCTGGGGCCGGACGCATGAACGGACCCAGCACTCTTGACACCTACGGCAGTCAGACCTCCTTTTCCTCGGCGGGCACCGGCGCGGACGCCACACTAGTTCTGACGACGGCGATGAGTGTTGCTGCCGCGGTAATATTCCTGCTGGTGATGGGGGCCGTCTGGCTGGCTTGGCGGCGCGACCGTCCAGGAAGCGTCTGGTGGATTTGGGGCGGCGGCGTGATCCTGCCCGTGATCGCGCTTGGCACGCTGGTGGTCGCTTCGACGTTTACCCTCGCTGCCATCGGGCGGGTCGATGATGGCGCCCCGGTGATCGAGGTGACGGGGCACCAGTACTGGTGGGACATCGTTCACGACCCTGAGGGACGCGCCCTGCGGGACGCGAACGAGATCGTGCTGCCGTTGAACATCCCCGTGACCCTCAGCCTGAAAACCGAGGATGTGATACATTCCTTCTGGGTGCCCTCGATCGCGGGCAAAATGGACATGGTCCCAGGACGCATCAACCGGATGACCGTCACCGCGACCGAAGCCGGGCGCTTCCGCGGCCAATGCGCCGAATTCTGCGGCCTGTCGCACCCGCTGATGGCGTTCGAGGTCGTCGTCCTGCCGCAGGCCGAATATGACGCTTACCTTGAGGATCTCAGGAGCGAGGCGCGCGACGCCGACACCGCACAATTGGCCCGCGGCCGCGACGTCTTCCTGAACGAGGGTTGCATCGCCTGTCACGCCATCCGCGGTGTCGCCGAAGGGGCGCGCCTTGGCCCGGATCTCAGCCGGATCGGCGCACGCGCCACGCTGGGCGCCGGCATGTGGCGGATGAACGTCGGCAACCTCGCCGGCTGGATTGCAGATGTGCAGGACATGAAGCCGGGCGCGCAGATGCCGTCCTACAACCACCTCAGCGGCCCCGACCTGCGGGCGGTGGCCCACTATCTGGCGAGCCTGAAATGATCGATGCCACCGCAGACAGACCACGGCAAGGGCCGGTCCTGGAGGAACTCCGGACCTACGAAGAGGCCTGGGCCACACCGCCCGGCTGGCGCAGGCTGTCGTCGGTATCGCACCGGGTCGTGGGGCAGCGGTTCATTGTCACCGGACTGGTCTTTTTCCTGATCGCCGGGTTCCTTGCCCTGCTGGTGCGCACACAGCTTATCGTGCCTGAGAACACCTTCCTGGATGCCGAGACCTACAACCAGGTCTTTACCATGCACGGCACGCTGATGATGTTCCTCTTTGCCATTCCCATCCTCGAAGGGTTCGGCGTCTACCTGCTGCCGCTGATGCTGGGCGCGCGGGATCTGGTCTTTCCCCGGCTTGGCGCCTTTGGCTACTGGTGCTATCTGTTCGGCGGGCTGATCGTGCTGGCCTCATTCGTTTTCGACGCCGCGCCCGATGGCGGCTGGTTCATGTATACGCCGCTATCGACCAAAGAATTCACGCCCGGCTTGTCGGCGGATTTCTGGCTGATCGGCATCACCTTCGCTGAAATCGCCAGCGTCACCGCCGCAGTCGAACTGATCGCCGCGATCCTGTGCACCCGCGCGCCGGGCATGTCGCTGACGAAAATGCCGATCTTTGCCTGGTACATGCTGGTCACCGCTTTCATGATCACCGTGGGTTTTCCGCCGCTCATCGTCGGCTCGATCCTGCTCGAGGTCGAGCGGTTGATCGGCCTGCCGTTCTTCGACCCGGCGCTGGGGGGCGATCCACTGCTCTGGCAACATCTGTTCTGGCTGTTCGGCCACCCCGAGGTTTATATCATCTTCCTGCCCGCTGCCGGGATGGTCGCGACAATGCTGCCGACCTTCGTCGGCAAGCCGCTGTTCGGCTATGGCTATGCGGTTGCCGCGGTGGTCACCATGGGCTTCATCAGCTTCGGACTTTGGGCGCACCATATGTTCGCCACCGGCCTGCCGACGATCACGCTCACACTGTTCTCGGCCGCCTCGACCATCGTGACGATCCCGACGGGGGTGCAGATCTTCTGCTTCATCCTGACCCTCGCGCAAAAACGGCCGCGCCTGACGGTGCCGATGCACTTTATCCTGGGCTTCCTGTTCATCTTCGTGATCGGTGGGCTGACCGGGGTCATGCTGGCCGCGGTGCCGTTCAACTGGCAGGCGCATGACAGCTACTTCGTTGTGGCGCATCTGCATTATGTGCTGATCGGCGGCATGGTTTTCCCGCTGATCGGGGCCTTCTACTACTGGACACCGCATTTCACCGGCCGGATGATGTCGGAGCGCCTGGGGAAATGGGCATTCTGGCTAATGTTCTCGGGCTTCCACATCACTTTTTTCCTCATGCACATCACCGGGCTAAGGGGGATGCCACGCCGCATCTCGACCTATCCTGCGGGAATCGGCTGGGACCGTCTAAACCTGCTCTCGACCATCGGCTCCTATATCCTGGCCGCCGGGGTCGTCGTCTTTGTCTGGGATTTTATCGCGCATCGCTGGCGCGGTCCGCTGGCCCCGCGCAACCCGTGGAAAGCCGGCACTCTGGAATGGCTTTACCCCCCCATAGCCCCCGGGCACAACTTTCACGCCATCCCGCGGGTGCATTCGCGCGAGCCCCTGTGGGATCAGCCCGATCTGCTTGAGAACGAGGCACATGAAACGCGCGGCCTGCTGCGCGATGCGCCCCATGGCCGACGCGAGACGGTGGGCTGCCACCCGTTGAGCGGCGAACCGCTGCAGATTGTCCGCCTGCCGCATCCGACGTGGATTCCGCTGCTGACTGCCTTTGCTGTCGCAGTGTCATTTTCTGCCGTCCTGGCCAGCCTTTACGATATCGCGGCGGCCGGGGCGGTGGCGGCGCTGTTCGGCTTTGCCGCATGGGCATGGGAGCCTTCCGAGACCGGTCAAACAATCACCACAAACGACGAAGGCACGCTGCCCGTCGATGTGGCCTCGCGTCTCGGGCACACGCACATCGCCATCATCGGCACGCTGATGATCATGGTGGCGCTGTTCGCCTCTGTCCTGTTCGCCGTGATGTTTCTGTGGAACGTGCAGCCCGAATTCACCCGCCTCGCAGGCGATCCTGACCTGTTTTGGACCAGCATCGCGGTGGCCTGCGGTCTTGGCATGTCGCTTGTCGCCTGGCTTGCGCGCAGCGCGCCGATGGCGGTCCTGGACCTTGCCGTCGCCCTGCTGGCAGGGGTGGCGGGCTGGGCACTCTATCAGGCCGTGCTGCCGACCGATCCGATGGCCACGGCGCTGGCCGCGACTCTCTGGGTGATGGCGGGCTTCATCGGTACGCAGCAGTTCGTGCTGCTTTACTGGAGCCTGTTCCTGGCCCTGCGCAAGGTGTCAGGACAGGTCGCTGCAGGTCAAATCGTGCCCGAGATCAATCGGGTGCCCTATGCGCTCGTGACCGCAGGTATGCTGATTGCCGCTGCCGTGGTCCTTGCCGCGCCGCAACTCGAGGTGTTGAAATGACCGACCGGCCCCCCCGCCCACAGACCCGTCCGCACATCGCCCCGGGGCTGCGCGATGTGGCGCGTCCCGTCGTTATCTGGACACTGCATTTCATTTTGGTCTACGCCGCGCTCTCGGCGGCCTGCGCCGAACGTGCCGTGGCCAGCTATCCGGCTGCCGTAATCGCCGTTTCCATAGGCACGCCGGTCGCGCTGGTTCTTGCTGGCTGGGGCCTGCTGCGCCGGGGCGATCAGCCCATGCGCATAGCGGCGCGAGTGACCATCATCATCTCGCTTCTGGCGATTCTGTTCAACACGGCCCCCGTGCTGTTGCTGGACGGATGCCGCTGAAAGAAAGGACATCCCATGGACAGCTACATTCCCTTTTGCGGCACGCCGCCGGTTCCGACCGAGCTGTGGACCCGCTGGCAGTTCGATCCGGTCCTGCTCGCGGGTCTCGCAGCGCTTGGCGCCGTGCTGGCCTTCAAGGCCAGGTCGCGCACCCCTGCGCTGGTGGGGTGGAGCCTTGTGGTTCTGCTGTTCGTTTCGCCACTCTGCGCCGCGTCCATGGCGCTCTTTTCGGCGCGGGTGGCACAGCACCTGTTGCTGACGCTGGTGGCGGCGCCAGTTCTGGCGCGGGCGATGCCCCTGCGCGGCCCCGATGTCCTGCCGGTGGCCTGCGTATTTACCGCACTGTTCTGGGTCTGGCACGTGCCGGGGCCTTATGCCGCGACGTTGCAGTCCGACCTTGTCTACTGGCTGATGCACCTGTCGCTGCTGGGGGCGGCCTGGCTGCTCTGGTCCAGCGTCTTGAGCGCCGTCGCATCGCGCCCCGACACCGTTGTGCTGGGCATTGCGCTGAGTGCGGCGCAGATGTCGCTGCTGTCGGCGCTACTGGTGTTTGCCCGCGATCCCTGGCACGGATGGCACATGCTGAGCACTGTGCCCTACGGTCTGTCGCCACTGGCCGACCAGCAACTTGCCGGGGGCATCATGTGGGTGGCCGGGGGTGCGCTCATGCTGGTCGCTGTCGCTGCGCTGGTCCGGCTGGTATTCCGGGCGCAGGACGGACCACACTATTCCGCGCCATCGGCGTAAAGGTGCAGCACGTCCTCTTCCATCACACCGCCCACATGGGTGAACCGTCCCCCAGCGGCGTGAAAATCCCTGATCCCAAGGCCGGGAAAAACAAAATACTTGTCGGCCACCCTTTCCTGCGTTGCGGCATAGATCACGCGCCCGATCCCGGCAAAGCGCATCGCGGCCAGGCACATCTCGCAGGGTTGCAGGGTCGAGATCAACGTGCAGCCCGCCAGGTCCTTGCGCCCAAGTTGCGCGGTCGCCTTGGACAGCGCCACCATCTCGGCATGGCGGGTCGGGTCGATGTCCTGATCCACGGCGTTCTCTGCGGTGACGATCACCTCATCGTCGCAGACGATGGCCGCCGCGATTCCTGTCCGCCCGGAATCGCGATGCGCGTCCAGTGCCCGGGTAATCGCGGCGCGCAGCGCCTCGCGTTCGGCCTGCGTGATGTGGCTGTCCGTGCCTGGCATGTCTTGCTCCTCTTCGTTGCTGCACCAACTGAACCCTGCCCGCACCCGGTTGTTCCGACTGTACAGCCCCGTCAAAAGGAGTATCGCAATGCCCGAACTCACCTCGATCCTGGAAACTGCGCTTTACGTTGATGACATGGACCGGGCCACGTCGTTCTACGAGACGGTGATGCAGCTACCATCGCTGATGAAATCCGACCGGCTCTGCGCCTATGACGTGAACGGTGCCAGCGTGCTGCTGCTGTTCATCCGGGGCGGCACCCTGCAACCTGTCGACACCGGCCGCGGCATCATCCCACCGCATGACGGAAACGGACCGCTGCACATGGCCTTTGCCTGCACCCACGACGCCCTGCCCCGGTGGGAGGACCACCTGAATGCCCACGCAGTTGATATCGAGGGCAGGACCGACTGGAAACGCGGCGGAAAGAGCCTCTATTTCCGCGACCCAGACGATAACCTGCTCGAACTTGCCGCGTCTCCGGGTCTCTGGCCCGGCTTCTGACCTCCTCCCGGCAAGGCCCCTGAACAGGCTGCGCGCGGCGTAGAGCCACCGACCCAGACCGCGGACGACACCGCCCTACCGAAATTCCCTTCGGCCCGAACCGCGCCACCGGCAGATATATCGCGCGTCAGGAACATTCCGGGCGCGAGCCTGTTCGGGAGGGGCATCGCGGATGAAGAGCCACCTGCCAAAACGCGCCTGCACATCAGACCCAATCAGACGGAGGAACCCCCCATGGCCCTGTTTTCGAAGGATATCCAGACGATGGACGATCTTTACCTGCACACTCTGGAAGACATCTATTACGCCGAACAGCAGATCGAAAAGGCACTGCCGCAGATGATCGACAAGGCATCAGCGGGTCCCCTGCACGACGGGTTCCAGTCCCACCTGCAAGAGACCCGCGGCCACATCGAACGGCTGGAAGAGGTGTTCCGCCTGCTCGGCGAAGAGCCCAAGGGTGCGACCTGTCCGGCCATCGACGGCATCATCAAGGAAAGCAACCAGATCTCGAAGGAGATCTCGGATTCCTCCGTGCTGGACGCCGCCCTCGCCGCCGCCGGGCAGGCGGTCGAACATTACGAGATCACGCGCTACGGCACGCTTATCGCATGGTCCCTCGAGATGGGGCACGACGGCTGCGCCGACATCCTCCAGCGCTCGCTGACCGAGGAAAAGGCCGCCGACGAAAAGCTGACTCAGATAGCCGAACAGCGGTTGAACAAGGCGGCATAGTCGCTTTGCGCCTGCTCCGGGCGCGCAAGGCGCCGCGCCGGGGCAGATGTTGAATTCCAGCCACGAAAAGGAATACCCGATGCCTAACAAACCCGAACCGGCGCGCGAAAAGCGAACGCCCCCTCGCAAGCGGCAGAACGCGCAGGACGACCACGAAGGATCTGCTCACCGTCCAGAGGAATTTGACGAACAGGACCCCGAGAAACAGAAAGAAACCGACGCCTGAACAGGGTCCGCTCGTCCGCAGGGTGGGCCACCCGGTGCGCCTCTGCACACAGACGCGCGCCGACTATGGTGTCACCCACGCCGCTCCGACCCTTGCTCTTGCCGTTGTAGCAACAGGACGCGGCCGACTCCCAGCTTCCTAATTTATTCCCTGCAACTGCGCCGCAGGGAATAAACCGCGCGACCCAGCGCGCAAGCTGTCTGATAAGATTTTCCTGGCCTGCCAAAAGAATTTTGGATTGGACGGCACCCAAGGCGCGGTTGTCCAATGAACTCCGGCGACCACAGGCCAGTACGCGGTTCAGGACTCAGGCAAATCTCATTGCACGGCGGCATCCCCACACCCTGGCGACACCTGCCCGCAAGCTTCAGGCGGGCAGCAGCGCCTTGAGCCGGGGCATCCCCATCAGATGGCGGTCGAGGATACTCAGCGCCAGATCTTCGTCATGGTCCCGCAGCGCGGCCACCAGCGCGCGATGCTCGCGCACGATCACATCGTTTTGTCCGACGCCCAGCTTCAGCGACAGCATCGCAACCCGGGTCAGATTGGCCTGGAGATTGTCGAACATCTGCACCAGAACCGTGTTGCCTGACGCGACCACAATCGCCTGATGGAACCTGCGGTTGATCTCTACGCTTTCCAGCAAGTCATCCGCAGAAAGCGCGACCTGCGCATCACACAGCTGATCAAGCCGGTCCGGCACCGTGTGGCCCCCCCGGCAGATGCGTCGCACCGCATGGCTTTCGATCATGTGACGCACCTCGCACAGATCCTCGAACTCGGCGGCGGACAGCAGCTTGACCATCGCGCCGCGCCTCGGATGCAGCTCGACAAAGCCCTCGGCCGCAAGGCGGTTCAGCGCCTCGCGCACCGGAGAGCGCGACACCCCAGTCAGCTCGCATGCAATAGCCTCTTCGATGAATCGCCCCGGCGCGAAGGTGCCGCTCAGAATTCCGGCGCGAATCCCGGCATAGGCCCGCTCGCGCGCCGTTGCCCCGCCGCCGCACTCTGTCGGCAGCGCGCCGCTGTCCGCCGGACCTGGCTTGTTCTGTCCATCCATTCATCACCTCATCACAAATTCTGGGCCGCACTGCTCTCCGAAATACAATTCTTCTGGACAGACGCGACGTATTCTTCTTGTATACCTGAAGAACACACCAAAAGGGCAACAAAGAAATGATGGATGGCGGGCAGAAAATCGGGACCAAAGACCGCTGGCGCGTCGGCGTCGATTCTGGCGGCACCTTCACCGACGTCTGCATGTTCAATCAGACCAGCGGCCAGATCGCCGTGTGGAAGGTGTCCTCGACCCCCGACGACCCGTCGCGCGGCATCGCCCAAGGCGTCGAGGAAGGCATGAACGCCTGCGCCGACACCACGGATGCGCCCGCCGCCGAAATTTCCTATCTTGGCCACGGCACCACGGTTGCCACCAATGCGCTGATCACCCAGCGCGGCGCACGGGTCGGGCTGATCACCACCGAGGGTTTCCGCGACCTGCTCGAAATCGGGCGGCAGAAACGCCCCGACCTTTACGACCTTTTCGCCAGCAAGCCCCCCACCCTCGTGCCCCGCGACCTGCGGTTCGAGGTGCCCGAACGGGTGCAGCAGACCGGCGCAATCTCCTGTCCGCTGGACGAGGACGCGGTGCGTGCCGCCGCCCGCGCGCTTAAAGAGTCCAGGGTTGAATCGGTGGCGATCTGTTTCCTATACGCCTTTGTGAACCCTGCGCATGAACAGCAGGCACGTCGCATCGTCGAACAGGAAATGCCAGGCGTGTTCATCTGCGCCAGTCACGAAATCGCCCCCGAGTTCCGCGAATTCGAGCGGCTCTCGACCGCGACGGTCAACGCCTACCTCGGCCCGATCATGCACCGCTATATCAGCCGCCTGACGCCCCGACTTCAGGATCTGGGCCTGCCGGTGCCGCCGCATCTGACGCAGTCCAACGGCGGCGTGGTGCGGTTCGAGGTGGCGGCGCAGACCCCGGTACGTGCGGTGCTCTCCGGCCCATCAACCGGCGTGGTCGCGGCGCAGGAGATTGGCGCGCAGGCCGGCTATCCCGACATCATCACCTTTGACATGGGTGGCACCTCTTCGGATGTGGCGCTGATGGCGCAGGGCCGCACCGCACAGGTCAACGAAAGCACGGTCCACGGATATCCGATCAAGGCGCCGATGCTCGACATCCACACCGTTGGCGCGGGCGGCGGCTCGATCGCCTCGATCGACTCGGGTGGCCTGCTCAAGGTCGGGCCGGAAAGCGCCGGGGCTGATCCCGGCCCGGTCTGCTATGGGCGCGGTGCCACCGAACCCACCGTCACCGACGCCAACATCGTGCTTCAGGTGCTCAACCCTACGCACCTTCTGGACGGGCGCATGAAGGTCCGCCGCGATCTCGCGCTCGAGGCGATCGGCGCAATGGCCGAAAGGCTGGGTATGACGGTGATGGACACCGCGCAGGGCATTATTTCGGTTGTTACCGCCAATATGGCCAAGGCAATCCGGGTGATTTCTGTCCAGCGCGGCCATGATCCGCGCGGCTATGCGCTGATGGCCTTTGGCGGCGCGGGTCCGCTCCACGCCGTGCGGCTGGCGCAGGAACTGGGCATGTCCCGCGTCTTAATCCCGCGCAACCCCGGCATACTGTGCGCCATGGGGTTGCTGCTAACCGATCTGCGCGCCGATTTTGCGACCACCCGGCTGATCCCCTTGCAGGACAGCGCGCTTGATGCAATCCGCGGTGCAGTGGAACATGTCGGAGCCGAGGCCAACCGTTGGTTTGATTCCGAAGCCATCCCCGCAGAACAGCGCCGCAGCAACCGCCGCGTCGATCTGCGATATGAGGGGCAGAATTACGAACTTTCGATCCCGGTGCCAGACGGAGCGATCACCGCCGACACCCTTACCCTACTCAAGCAGGGCTTTGCCGAGGCGCATGAACGCATGTACGGCTTTGCCGTGCCAGAGGAACGCATCCTCTGCGTCACCTTCCGCGCCGAAGCTCTGGGTCTGGTGCAAAAGGCGCAACTGCCGCACCACGCCCTTGCCACCACCGATGCCACGGCGGCTATCACCGGCAGCCGCGAGGTATGGTTCCCCGAAACCGCCGACTTCACCGACAGCACACTTTATGCCCGCGACCGCCTTGCGCCGGGCATGGTCTTTGCCGGGCCCGCAATCGTCGAACAGATGGACACCACAACGCTTGTCCCGCCCGGCGTGACAGTGCGTTTAGACGAAATCGACAACCTCGTGCTGGAGCTTTCCGATGACCGATAAGACCCTCGCCCTTGACCCGATCACGGTCGAAGTCATCGGCGCCGCCCTCTCCTCCATCGTCGAGGAAACTGGCGAGGCTCTGGTGCGCGCCTCCTATTCCACCAACATCAAGGAACGTCGCGACTGTTCAACCGCACTATTTGACCTGCAGGGCCGCACGCTCTGTCAGGCCGAACATATCCCGGTGCATCTTGGCAGTTTCCTCGACTTCATTCCGATGCTGCTGGCCGATCACGACCCAGCCGACATGCGCCCCGGCGATGTGTTCATCGGCAATGACGCCTATCGCGGCGGCGGCACCCACCTGCCCGACATCGTGCTGGCCGAACCGATCTTTGTTGACGGCGCGCTGGTCGCCTGGACGGTCAACCTTGCGCATCACTCGGATTTTGTCGACCGCGCCCATGCACATATCTATCAGGAGGGGCTGCGGATTCCACCGATCCGGCTCTACCGCGCGGGCGTGCTGCAAAAGGATGTGCAGGAGCTGATCCTGCTCAACTGTCAGGTGCCGCGCGAACGGTTGTCGGACCTGCGTGCGCAAATGGCAGCGAACCGCGTGGGCGTGCAGCGGTTTCAGGAACTCTGCGCCCGCCACGGGCTGGACACCGTGCTTGCTTCGGGCGAGGCGTTGCTGGATTACGCCGAACGCAAGATGCGTGCCGGCATCGAGGCCCTGCCAGATGGCAGCTGGCGGTTCGAGGATGTCTTTGACAACCTCGACTTTGACGAAACCATCCCGCTCTCGGTCGCCGTCACCGTTGCGGGCAGCGGAATCACTTTGGCCTTTGACGCGCCGCCGCAGGTGCGTTCGGGCATCAACATGACCCGCACGGCGTTGCTGGCCACGGTCTATTACATCGTGAAATCCGTGGTCGATCCGACCGTGCTGCCCAATGCCGGCCTTGCGCGGCCAATCACTGTCACCGCGCCGGATGGCTCGATCCTCAATTGCGCGCACCCGGCGGCAGTCAACGGCCGGGTGCAGACCTGCCAGCGGGTCGCCGACCTGATCCTTGGCGCCATTGCACAGGCAGTGCCCGAACGCGTTTCGGCCTGCACCAATTCGACCTGCACCGTGGCACTGTTTTCCGGAACACGGCAAAGCGGTCCGGACAAGGGAACCTACTGGGTTTACCTTGAAACCATCGGCGGCGGCGGCGGCGCGCGCCCCGATGCCGACGGGCTGGACGGCATCCATGTCCATGCCACCAACACCTCGAACCTGCCGGTCGAGGCGCTGGAGGTGGAATATCCCCTCATCCTCGAACGCTATGAACTGGTCGACGGATCGGCCGGCCCCGGCAAACACCGGGGCGGGATGGGCCTGCGCCGGGTCTACCGTGCCACAGAGGATTGCATGGTCCGCGTCGACATCTCGCGCAACCTGTCGCGGTCCTGGGGCCTTCTGGGCGGCGGGCCGGGGGGCCATGGCGGCTATGTCACCAGCCCCGAAACCCCGGCCTTTGACCGCGGCCAAGGCACCCTGCGCGCCGGTGAATGGCTCGAGGTCATCACACCCGGCGGCGGCGGCTACGGCCGGCCCGACACCGAAACCAGCAGACTGGCCGCCGAATAGCGCCAGCCCCATCCATCCCATCCAAGGGCCAGAAAGAGCCCACACCCCAACAAGGAGACCTGAACGATGACAACACGTTTGAACCGCCGCGGATTCCTCGCCTCGACCGGCGCACTGGCCGGTGGCCTTGCCTGCGTTGGCCCGCGCGACCTGCTCGCCCAAGAGGGCGGTACCCTGCGCTTTGCGCTCTCCACCTATCCGCCCAGCTTTGATGCCTGGGCTTCCGGCGGCACCGCCGCCGGCACGATTAAGCTCCTGATTCACCGCGGCCTGCTCAACTATGCGCCCGACGGCACCATGCGCGGCGAACTGGCCGAAAGCTGGGAAGTGGACGACACCGGCGCCTGGATCTTCAAACTGCGCGACGCCGTCTGGCACGACGGCAGCCCCGTCACCGCCGAAGACATCGCATGGAACGTGACCGAGGCGCAGAAACCCGACTCGGCAGCACATTTTCAGGGCCAGTTGTCGGCGATCACCGCCGTGGAAACCCCCGATGACAAGACCGTGCGCATGATCACTAACGAACCGCTCGCGGTGCTGCCCGGCTGGTTCGCCGATTTCAACATGCCGATGCTGAAGAAGGGCGAAGCGCGCGATACCACGATGGGCGCGGGTCCGTTCACGCTGGAAGCCACCGACCGCGGCGTGTCGCTCAGCCTCAAGGCGTTCGACGGCTACTACAAGGAAGGCCTGCCCAAGCTCGCCGGGATCGAGGCCATCGTTTACGCCGATGAAAACCTGCGGGTGGCAGCGCTTGAGGCCGGTGATGTCGACCTGATTGAATACGTGCCCTGGCAGGCGATGACCAAGATCGAGGAAAACAAGGAACTGGCGCTGCAAACCACCAACGGACCGTTCATGTATCTCACCTTCAACGGCTCCCGCCCGCCGTTTGACAACCCCAAGGTCCGCGCCGCCGTAGCCCATGCGATCAAGCGTGACGATATCGCTGCGGCGGCCTTTTACGACCGTGGCGGCGCGCTGGAACACCTGCCGATCCCCGAAGGCTCGGAGTTCTACAATCCCGAGTTCAAGGATGCCTGGAACTATGACCCCGACAAGGCCAAGGCCCTTCTGGCCGAGGCGGGCTATCCCGACGGCTTTGACTGCACCATGCTGGCCACCGCGCAATACGGGATGCACCAGTCGACAGCCGAGGTCTGCCAAGCCTATCTGTCGATGATCGGCATCAACGCCCAGCTGGATCTGCCGGAATGGTCGACCCGTGTGCAAAAGGGCAACGAGGGCAGCTATGACCTTGCTGTAATGGGCACCGCCGCGTCGAACAACGACCCCGACGGGCTTAGTAGCGTACTCGACGGCTCGCTTCCGGCCAGCTTTGTGCGCAGCTACGATCTGCCCACGCCGGAAATCAGCGAACTGTTTGCCAAGGGGCGCGCGACCTTTGACACTGAAGACCGCAAGGCAATCTACAAGGAGATGGAGCAGATCGCCATCGAAACCACGCCGATGGTCGGACTGGCATGGCGCTCGCAGGGCTATGCAATGAAATCCGGCGTAACGGGCTTTACCAGCATGCCCGGCCAGCTGATCTTCTATTCCGGCGTCACGCTGGAAGAGACGATGTTCGGCTAAAACACGCAGATGCTCAGATACATCGCATACCGGAGCCTGGTGGCTCTGTTCCTTGTCTGGATCGTGGTCACCACCGTTTTCCTGCTGCTTCACCTGATCCCCGGTGACCCGGCCGAGCTGTTGCTCAGTCAGGGGTCCATCGCTGCGGACCCAGCTGCCGTGGCTGCCCTGCGTGAGAAAATGGGCCTGAACCAACCGCTCTGGCAGCAGTATCTGTCGCATCTGGCCGGCGTCCTTACCGGCGATTTTGGCGCGTCGTTTCGCGACGGCGCGCCGGTTGTGGGGCAGATCGCTCAGCGCCTGCCTCGCACGCTCGAGGTGATCCTTGCCGCCGCGCTCATCGCCACAGCGTTGGGCGTGCCTGCTGGCGCCTTTGCAGCCATAAGGGCGGATGGCAAATGGGATTCAGCGATTTCGCTGTTTGCCTCCGCCGCGCTGTCGACCCCGGTGTTTGTGGTCGGCTCTGTGGTGATCCTGATCTTTGCTCAGCAATTGCGCATCCTGCCTGCGGGCGGCTTTGTGCCTTTTTCCGAAGACCCTGTGCAGCATCTCAAACTCCTGATGCTGCCCGCCGGGACCGTCGCCCTCAGCCTCTGGGCGGTGATCACCCGGATGAGCCGCGCCACCGTGCTCGAAGTACTCCAGCGTGACCATGTCCGCACCGCACGGGCCAAGGGGCTCAGCCACCGCCACATCCTGCACCGCCATGTGCTGCGCAACGCGATGATCCCGGTACTGACCGTGCTGGGGCTGGAAATGGGCACCCTGATCGGCGGCACGGTGCTGGTGGAATTCGTGTTCAACTGGCCGGGGCTTTCGGGCTATCTGGTCTCTGCCGTCGATGCCCGCGACTATCCCGAAGTGGTCGGCATCGTGATGACCATCTCGATCCTCTTTGTGTTTCTCAACCTGCTGGTGGATGTGGTGAACGCCGCGCTTGACCCGCGCATCACCCTGTCCCGCGCATGAATCGCGCCGTCCGCAAACTCATCGTGCCGGGCAGCGTCGTTGCGGTGATCGTGCTGCTGGTGCTGCTGGCCCCGTTCCTGCCGCTTGCCGACGTGCGTGGCATGGACGTCCCGCACCGCTTCGCGCCGCCTTCGGCCCAACACTGGCTGGGTCAGGACGAATTCGGCCGCGACGTGCTGGCCCGGCTCATCTGGGGCGGGCGCGCCTCCTTGTTCATCGCCGTCGGATCGGCGCTGGCCGCCGCCGTGATTGGCACCACCCTTGGCCTGCTGAGCGGCTATTTCCGCGGCGTGGTCGAAATCGTCACCGTGCGCGCCTCCGAGATCATCCTCTGTCTGCCGCCGCTGCTTTTGGCGCTGCTCGTGGTCACCATCCTTGGGGCGGGCACCTGGCCGCTGATCCTGGCGCTGACCATCCTTTATACGCCGAACTATGCCCGCGTGATCTATGCCGCGACGCTACAGGTGCAGGGCCTCGATTTTGTCACCGCGCAGCGCGCGATGGGCACTCATCCGCTGCTGATCCTGTGGCGCACGATCCTGCCCAACGTGATGCCGCCGCTGCTGGTGCAGATGTCGCTGGTCGTCGCTTCGGCGATGGTGATCGAAAGTGGGCTCAGCTTTCTGGGCCTTGGCGTGGTGCCCCCGACCCCGTCCTGGGGTCTGATGATCCGCGCCGCCCGCAGCGCAATGGAACTGGCGCCAATGCTGCTGGTCTGGCCATCGCTGGCGCTGGCGGGCACGATCCTGACCTTCAACCTGCTCTGTGATCGGCTGCAATCGGTGCTGGACCCGCGGGCCAACACCGCAGGCGGCGCGCTCTGGCTGCGCAACCCTCGGGTGCGCAGCGGCCAACTGCCCCGCGCCGCCGTGCTGCCAGATCAGTCCCAGGCCCCCCTGCTGGAAATCCGCGACCTCGCCATCTCGGTTGACGGCGGTCGGCAGCCGATGCAGCTGGTGCAGAATGTCAGCATCTCGCTACAGCGCGGCGAAACCCTGGCGCTGGTCGGTGAATCCGGCTCGGGCAAGACGCTCACCGGGCTTGCCCTGACAGGGTTGCTGCCCGACAGCCTCTCAGTCTCGGGTGGCACGGCCAGCTACATGCCCCGCGACGGCGCGCCGATCGACCTCTGCAAGCTGGACGAACACGGCTTCCGCTCTCTGCGGGGCAGCGAAATCTCGATGGTGTTTCAGGATGCCTCTGCTGCGCTCAACCCCGTCCTGCGCATCGGCGATCAGGTGGCCGAGGCGATCCGCGCCCACAGGTCTCTGTCCGACGCCGCGCTGAATACCGAGGTCGTGAACCTGCTGCGCCACGTCGGC
>JAGXGV010000028.1 GCA_024636635.1 Puniceibacterium sp. | reverse complement strand
GCGCTGGTGCAGCATCAGCGCCGTGACCAGCCCGCCGATCCCGGCGCCCGCGATCAGAACCTTCATCTTATGCCTCCTCGGGCGGGGGCAGAAAATCGATCTCGTGCTGGGCCGACACGGCAACCACATCTGCCGGGTTCGCCTGTGGCCCCAGATTGTGCAGCGCCCAGAACAGATCGTACAGACGCCGCGACGGCGCGACCCAGAACAGGCATTTTATGGCGCCGGGCGTCTTGTTGAAGATGCCATGCGGGATGCCCATGGGCATGCGGATCAGATCGCCCGGTTCGGCGCTGGCCTCGACCCCGTTCAGCAGCAGATCGAACCGCCCCTCAAGCACATAGATGAATTCATCCTGCGTCGGATGGATGTGGGGCGGCACGAACGTGCCCTTGGGCAGGGTGGCATGCCAGGACATCGACGCCTCGGAATGGGACTTGGGCACATAGGTCTGCCCGAGGATGTTCCAGCTTATGTCGTCCATGCCGGTGCCGGTCCGGGTCACGCCGGGAATCATCGTCATACAGCTCTCCTTTGACTATCAGACATGCAGGAAACGGTCCTTGACCTCGGGCGTCGTCAGGATTTCGGCGGTGGTGCCCTGCCACACCACGCGCCCCTTTTCGATCACCACATGACGGTCGGCGAATTTTGTCAGCGCATCGACGTTCTTGTCGATCACCAGTATGGCCTCGCCCTCGGATTTCAGCCGCGTCAGGCAGGCCCAGATGTCGGCGCGGATCAGCGGGGCCAGCCCCTCGGTCGCCTCGTCCAGCACCACCAGACGCGGGTTGGTCATCAGCGCGCGGCCAATGGCCAGCATCTGCTGTTCGCCCCCCGACAACTGGTTGCCCATGTTGCGTTTGCGTTCCTTAAGCCGGGGGAACAGTTCGTAGATCCGCGCAAGGGTCCATTTGCCCTTGGTCGCGGTGGCCTGCAAATTTTCCTGCACGGTCAGCGTGGGAAAGACCTGCCGCCCCTCGGGGACAAGGCCCAGACCCGCGCCCGCCACCAGATGCGGCGCGGCCCCCGTCAGGTCCGTGCCGTCGATCACCACATTGCCGCCGGTGGGTTTCAGCAGGCCGAAAATTGATTTGATCGTCGTGGTCTTGCCCATGCCGTTGCGGCCCAGCAGGGTCACGACCTCGCCCGCGGCCACCGACAGGTCGATGCCGAACAGGATGCGGCTTTCGCCATAGGCGGCTTGCAGGCCGGTCACTTGCAGCATCAGGCGGCCTCCTCATCACCCAGATAGGCAGTGCGCACCTTTGGATCGTTGCGGATCATGTCCGGGGTGCCAGAGGCGATGATCTGTCCGTAGACGAGAACCGAAATCCGGTCGGCCAGGGCAAAGACCGCCTCCATGTCATGTTCGATCAGCACGGTGGCGAACCGGCCCTTGAGGCTGCGCAGGCGCTGGATGAACGCCTCGGCCTCTTCGCCGCCGGTGCCGGCCAGCGGTTCGTCCAGCAACAGCACGCGCGGCTCGGTCGCCAGCGCGATGGCCAGTTCAAGGCGGCGGTGTTCGCCGTGCGACAGGGCCGATGCGCGCACGCGTGCGCGCTCCTCAAGCCCGGCCTCGGCCAGTGCGTCCATCGCGGCGTCGTTCAGCGCGCGTTCGCCGACGACCGGCGCGAAGAACCGAAAGGATGATCCGGACCGCGCCTGCACGGCCAAAGCGACGTTTTCCAGCACGGTGAACCGCGGCAGGATCGAGGTGATCTGGAACGACCGCGCCAGCCCCAGATGCACGCGCTGCGCCATGCTGGCCCGCGTGATGTCGCGCCCTTCCAGCCAGACCGACCCGCTGTCGGGCGCGGTTTGCCCCGACAATTGTCCGATCAGCGTCGTCTTGCCCGCGCCGTTGGGGCCGATGATGGCGTGCAGCTCGCCCGGGGCCACGTCCAGAGAGACGTCTTTTGTCACCTCAAGCGCGCCGTAGTTCTTGCACAGGTTGCGTACTGACAGCAGGGTCATTTGCGCCCCCGTTTCAGCCGTAGTGTCAGCCGTTCCAGCGCGCCGGTGATTCCGTGCGGCGAATAGAGCACCATCAGGATCAGGAACACGCCGAACAGCAGTTTCCAGTGTTGCGTCAGCACTGCCAGCCAATCCTCAAGCAGCAGCGCGACAACCGCGCCGCCGATGGCCCCGGTCAGGTTGCCGACGCCGCCAAGGACAACCATCACGATCAGTTCGCCCGACCGGTGCCAGTTCATGAACGACGGCGACACAAATTCCGCCTGATTGGCCAGCATCACCCCCGCGACCGAGGTCATGCAGCCCGAGATGACAAAGGCGGTCAGTTGATAGCGGAACGGCGCCAAGCCGATCGCCTCCATCCGCACGGGGTTTTCGCGGGTGCCGATCAGCACGCGGCCAAAACGCGATCCGACGATCCGCGTCGCCACCGCGAACAGCGCGACCAGCAGCGCCAGCGCGACGTAGAACATCACCAGGTCGTTTTCCAGCGCGTCGGTGCCGAACAGGGTCGACCGGGACTGAAGCGGCGTGCCGTCATCGCCGCCATAGGCCGACAGCGAGACGAAAAAGAAATAGGCCATCTGCCCGAAGGCCAGCGTGATCATGATAAAATACACCCCCCGCGTGCGCAGGGAAATCGCCCCGGTGATCAGCGCGAATATGGCCGAAACCGCCGCCGCCACCAGGATGTGCAGCACCAGATCGGTCACGCCATAGCTGTTCAGGATCGCCACCGCATAGGCGCCAAATCCCAGATAGGCGGCGTGGCCGAAACTGACCATCGCGCCGTAGCCCAGGATCAGGTCCAGCGCCATGGCGGCGATGGCATAGGCCAGGATGCGGGTGCCGATCAGCAGCAGGAACGGATCGCCCGTTGCCAGCGCGAACAGTGGCAGCGCGGCAAAGGCGGCAAAGATCGCCAGCGCCAGCCAGATGCGGGCGGGCATGCGTCTGGGCGTGTCTGTGGCTGTCATGCTCATGTTGTTTTCTGCCCGAACAGGCCCTGTGGGCGCAGGGACAGGATCACTGCCATCAAGATATAGACCAGCATCGGCGCCAGCATCCGGCCCGTCTGGCCCGCCGCCGCAGGCTCCATGATGAACCGCAGCACGATGGGGCCAAAGGTCTTGCCCAGCGTGTCGACGATGGCGACCAGCAGCGCGCCCAGGAACGCGCCCCGGATCGACCCGATGCCGCCGATCACCACGACCACGAAGGTCAGGATCAGCACCGACTCCCCCATGCCGGTATCGACCGACAGGATGGGGGCGACGATGGCGCCGGCGAAACAGGCCAGCACCGCGCCCAGCGCAAAGACCAGCGAAAACAGCCGCTGGATGTTCACGCCCAGCGCCGACACCATGTCACGGTTGGTGGCACCGGCGCGCAGCAGCATCCCGATGCGGGTGTGGTTGACCACGACATACAGCCCCAGCGCCACGGCCAGACCGGCGGCGATGATGGCAAGACGGTAGACGGGGTATTGCAGCGGCCCGATCAGCGGGATCGACCCGTTCAGCATCTCGGGCATGGGCACCGACAGGGGTGACACGCCCCACAGGATCTTGACCCCCTCGTTCACGATCATCACCAGACCAAAGGTCGCCAAAACCTGATCGAGGTGCGAGCGGGCATAAAGCGGGCGGATCACCAGCCTTTCGATCACCAGCCCAACAACAAGGGCGGCGGGCAGCATCAACAGCAGCCCGGCCCAGAAGCTGCCCGTGAGGGCGGCAAAGGTCGCGATCAGATACGCCCCGATCATGTACAGAACGCCATGGGCCAGATTGATCACATCCATGATCCCGAACACCAGCGTGAGGCCGGCCGCGATGAGGAACAGAAGAACCCCCAGCTGCGCGCCGTTCAGAAGTTGCAGGATGAACAGGTTTGTCATGGCTCTCTCCGGCCCATGTGCGTCAGGGTGCGTCAGGGTGCGGCGGTCAGATCAAAGCGGGCACTGGCTGGCGTAGGTGTCGACGTAATCGTCAAAGATCTTTTCGACGATCGCGGTCTGATACTTGCCATCCTCGCGCTTTTCCGCCTTGACCAGATAGAAGTCCTGGATCGGAAAGTTGTTGTTCCCGAAAGAGAAATCGCCGCGCGGGCTTTCGAAATCGGCGGCTTTCAGCGCGGCCTTCAGCGCATCCCGGTCCGTCAGGTCGCCGCCCACGGCGCGCACGGCGGAATCGATCAGCTGTGCTGCGTCATAAGCCTGCATCGCATAGGTGCCGGGCACCGCGTCATAGGCTTCAAGGTAGGCGTCCACAAATGCCGTGTTCGCGGCATTGTCCATGTCGGGGGCCCAGTTGGCCCCACCCATCAGACCCAGGGCGGCGTCCTGCGTGGCGGGCAGGGTGGTTTCACCGACGGTAAAGGCCGACAGGAACGGGATGCCGGTCAGACCCGCCTGGGAATACTGTTTCACCAGATTCACGCCCATGCCGCCGGGCATGAAGGTGAACAGCGCATCGGGCTGGAACGCCGCGATCTGCGCCAGTTCCGAGCTGAAGTCGAGCTGCCCGAGTTCGGTGAACACCTCGCCCGCGACGCCGCCGGTGTAGGAATTCTTGAACCCGTTCAGGCTGTCCTGTCCGGCCTGATAGTTCGGCGCCATCAGGAAGACGTTGGTATAACCCTGCTGTTCGGCATAGGCGCCCATCACCTCGTGGTTCTGGTCGTTCTGATAGGAGGTGGCAAAGAAATTCTCGTTGCATTCCGGCCCGGCATAGCTGGACGTGCCGGCATTGGTGGAAATCAGGATCGTGCCGGATTCGGTCACCGGCTTGTGGATCGCGCCAAGGATGTTGGAAAAGATCGGCCCGACGACAAAATCCACCTGATCCCGCGCCACCAGTTCGCGCGCGCGGTCGGCGGCCAGATCGGGACGCTGTTCGTCATCGACGATGATGATCTCGGTCGGCATGCCGCCAAGTTCGGTGATCTGGTTCACGGCCAGCATGAAGCCGTCGCGCGCCTGTGTGCCCAGCGCGGCCGCCGGGCCGGACAGGGTGTAGACCAGCCCGATTTTCAGAACGCCGTCGCTGGCGCCGGGCAGATCCTGCGCGGTTGCGGGCAGGGCGGCGGTCATTGCGGCAAAGGTCGATGCCAGCAGTTTCGTCTTGGTGGTCATGTGATAACTCCCGTGGTTGGAACGCCCCAGCTGCCCGGTTTGATGGATCAGCATAGTTCGGGTGCGAATATTTAGTGTTTCGATATTTAAAGCTTGAAGCTTATCGTCGGTCAAGAGACTCCGTGTGCCGTTGATGTTTTCCCCAAAGGCGTCGTTGCCAACGCCTCATTCTTCATCAGGATCGCGCAAGGTGGCCCGCGTCAAGGGCGAACGCCGGTCGGCAAGCCCGTCGATCACGTTGAAATGGTGGCGGTCCGGTTCGACGACTGCATCGGTGTCGCAACCCAGACCATGCCAGATGTTGGCCAGCAATTGTGTCTGGCGCAGAAACTCGTGCCGCTCGCCGCCGCCCACCCATGTGGTCAGGCGCACACCCGGCAGGGGGCGGTGCAGGGCGGGGCTGGCGGCACTGGCCGATTGCATGTCCATCCGCAGCATGTCGTTGCGTTGCGTGCGCAGCAGCGGGCGCAGATCGTGCAGGCCCGAGATCGAAACCACATGACGCAACCGACGTTGCGTGGCCTGCGCCAGCGGAGTGTTTTCGCACATCATCGCGGTGACCAGATGCCCGCCCGCCGAATGGCCCGACAGCACGATGGGCGCCGCGATCTGCCCCGCCGCATGGTCGATGGCCGCGCCGATCTGCGCGGTGATGTCCGCGATGCTGACGGTCGGGCACAGGTCATAGGACGGGATCGCCACGGCCCAGCCGCTGTCCACCGCGCCCTGCGCCAGATGTGACCAATAGGATTTGTCCAGCGCGACCCAGTAGCCGCCGTGGACGAACACGAACAGCCCCCTTGGCGTGCCTTCGGGCAGGAAAAGATCGTATTTCGACCGCTCCGAAGCGCCATAGGATATGTCGAGCCGGTTGCGGCCCAGATCGCGGAAATCCTGCGCCGGGGTACCCAGCGCCTCGGCCATTCGGACCCGTCCGGAATATTGCGCCCGTTCTCGTAGGCGTTGTCCCAGTCGGTGATCGCAAAGCCCGCCATCCGTCGTTTCCTTTCGGTTCCGCGCCGTCGAACGCACTCTATTGCCGCAGGCATAGCGGTATCGATCATGCGCCCCGACCCGTTGTTTCCGGGGGTCAGTCCGGTGGAGTCTGATTAGGAAATGCCCCCCGGATGACTCGACGCTAGGCAGATCGAAAAAGTATTTCAAGCTCAAAACATTTTTGCTTGAAATAAAAATCAAGGCCCCCTAGCCTTTGCCTAAGGGGTGCCTTTCCATCCCGCAACCAAGGGAGTCGCCATGCGCATTGCCTGTCTCGGCGGGGGGCCTGCTGGCCTGTACTTTGCCATATCGCTCAAGCTGCGCCAGCCCGAATCCGAGGTGGTGGTGTTCGAACGCAACCGCGCCGACGATACGTTCGGCTGGGGTGTGGTGCTGTCGGATGAAACGCTGGACAACCTTGCCCGCAACGATCCGGACAGCGCCGCCACCATCCGCGATCATTTCGCCTATTGGGACGATGTGGCGCTGGTCCACAGCGGGCAAAAGGTGGTGTCCACCGGCCATGGATTCTGCGGTATCGGGCGCAAGCGGCTGCTGCTGATCCTTCAGGAGCGCGCCCGCGCGCTGGGCGTCGATCTGCGATTCTCGACCGAGGTCGGCACAGCGCAGGATTACATGACGGATTATGACGTGGTCGTGGCCTGCGACGGTCTGAATTCCCGCACCCGCGCCACGTTCGAGGGGGCGTTCCAGCCCGATATCGACCTGCGCACCTGCCAGTTCGTCTGGCTGGGCACACGGCAGAAATTCGACGATGCCTTTACCTTCATCTTCGAGCGGACCGAAAAGGGCTGGCTCTGGGCGCATGCCTACCAGTTCGATGCCGATACGGCGACCTTCATCGTGGAATGTTCGCAAAAGACCTTTGACGCCTACGGCTTTGCCGACATGACGCAGCAAGACAGCATTGCAACCTGCGAGGAGATCTTCAAGGATCACCTTGGCGGGCACCCCCTGATGACCAACGCGGGCCACATCCGCGGGTCTGCCTGGATCCGGTTTCCCCGGGTGCTGTGCCAGAAGTGGAGCCACGAGAATGTAGTGCTGCTGGGCGATGCCGCCGCAACGGCGCACTTTTCCATCGGATCGGGGACCAAGCTGGCGCTGGAATCCGCCATCGCGCTGGCCGACAACCTGACCACGCAACCCGATGTGGCGACGGCGTTCCAGACCTATGAGGATCAGCGCCAGCTTGAGGTGTTGCGCCTGCAATCCGCCGCGCGCAATTCGGTCGAATGGTTCGAGGATGTGGAACGTTATCTGGATCTTGACCCGGTACAGCTGAACTATTCCCTTCTTACCCGGTCGCAGCGGATCAGCCATGAAAACCTGCGCGCCCGCGATCCCGGCTGGCTGGTGCAGGCCGAACGCTGGTTTCAGGAACAGGCCGTGGCGCAGGTCAACGGCGGGTCGGCCGTCCAGTCGAACGGCCCCGCCCGCGCGCCGATGTTCGCGCCGTTCCGCCTGCGCGACATGGTGCTGAAGAACCGCGTCGTCGTTTCGCCCATGGCGCAGTACAAGGCGGTGGACGGTTGTCCGACCGACTGGCACCTGATTCACTACGGCGAACGGGCCAAGGGCGGCGCCGGGCTGGTCTATACGGAAATGACCTGTGTGTCGGCCGATGGCCGCATCACGCCGGGCTGTCCGGGGCTTTACGCGCCCGAACACGAGGCCGCGTGGAAGCGGCTGGTGGATTTTGTCCATGCCCAAACCGAAGCGCGGATCTGCGGCCAGATCGGCCATTCGGGCCGCAAGGGGTCGACCCGCATCGGATGGGAGGGGATGGACCAGCCCCTGTCGGCGGATAACTGGCCGCTTATCTCGGCCTCGGCCCTGCCGTGGTCGGCGGAGAACGACACCCCGCGCGAGATGACCCGCGAAGTTATGACCGCGGTCATAAACCAGTTCGTGAGCGCCGCGCAGATGGCCGACCGCGCCGGATTCGACATGATCGAACTGCATGCGGCACATGGTTATCTGATTTCGTCCTTCATCTCGCCCCTGTCCAACATCCGCACCGACGATTACGGCGGCAGCCTTGAAAACCGGATGCGCTTTCCGCTTGAGGTGTTCGCCGCCATGCGTGCCGTCTGGCCCGCTGCCAAGCCGATGTCGGTGCGCATTTCCGCGACCGACTGGAGCGACAAGGGACTTGCGCCCGACGATTCCGTCGCGGTGGCGCGGATGTTTGCGCAGGCTGGCGCGGATATCGTGGATGTTTCCGCCGGGCAGACCAGCACAGAGGCGCGTCCGGTCTATGGCCGCATGTTCCAGACGCCGTTTTCCGACCGCATCCGCAACGAGACGGGCATTCCCACCATGGCCGTCGGCAACATCTTTGAGGCGGATCATGTAAATTCCATCCTGATGGCGGGGCGGGCCGATCTGGTCTGTCTTGCAAGGCCCCATTTGTCCGACCCCTATTGGCTGCTGCATGCCGCAACCGCGCTGGGTGACCGGGCCGAAGACTGGCCACTGCCCTATCAGCCGGGCCGGGATCAGGCGTGGCGGCTGGCGGACAAGGACGCCGAGGTGACGCGGGCATGAGCGTTTCGGGGCGCCATGTGGTCGTGACCGGCGGCGGGTCCGGCGTGGGCGCCGACATGGCGCGGCTGTTTGCCGATCAGGGTGCCCGGGTCACCATTCTGGGCCGGACAGAGGCGACGCTGGCGCAGCAGGGCCTGCCGTTTCAGGTCTGCGATGTGACCGATCCCGGTGCCGTTGCGGCGGCGATGGACGCCGCGCGCACCGAAAACGGCCCCGTCGGTGTGGTGATCGCCAATGCCGGGGCCGCCGACAGCAAACCGTTCGCAAAGATGACCGCACAGGATCTGGACGCGATGCTGGCCGTGAACGTGACCGGCGTGTTCAACGTCTGGCAGGCGGCGCTGGCGGATATGAAGGACGCGGGCTGGGGGCGGATGATCGCCGTGGCGTCCACCGCCGGGCTCAAGGGGTTTCCCTATGTGGCCGGATATGTGGCGGCGAAACATGGCGTCGTGGGCCTGACCCGCGCGCTGGCGCAGGAACTGGCGCGCAGCGGGATCACGGTAAATGCGCTGTGCCCGGGGTTCATCGACACGCCGATGCTGGACCGTTCGGTGCGCAACATCGTGGAAAAGACCGGCAAGAGTGCCGAAGAGGCCGTGGCCGACCTGACCCGGGGCAATCCGCAGAAACGCCTGATCCAGACCGACGAGGTCGCGGGTGCGGCGCTTTGGCTCTGTTCAGAGGCGGCGCGGTCGGTGAACGGCCATGCGCTCAGCCTGTCGGGGGGCGAGACATGATGAGTTTGCAGGGAGGAACGACATGAACACCCATCCCGATCCTGCCCACGGGTCGGAAAGCGCGAAGGCGCGGCTGCGGCTGTGGCTGCGGATGCTGAAAAGCACGCGCGGGGTCGAGGCCGAGTTGCGCGAACGCCTGCGGCGGGAATTCGCCACCACGCTGCCGCGGTTCGATGTGATGGCCGCGCTCAGCCGGTACGAGGCGGGGCTGAAGATGTCGGCCCTGTCTGGTGTGCTGCGGGTGTCCAACGGCAACGTGACCGGCATCGTCGACCGGCTGGCCGAGGACGGGCTGGTGGTGCGGGTGCAGGTGCCCGGCGACCGGCGCGCGACGCTGGTCCGAATGACCCGCAAGGGACAAGAGGAATTTGCCCGGCAGGCCGCTGCGCATGAACTCTGGATCGACGAATTGCTGGGGGATTTCACCGCCGAAGAGGCGGGCGCACTGGCGGCACGGTTCGATGCGGTCACGCACCGCGAGGAGGAAAGATGAGAACGGACGTCACCCATTTTTGTTGTTCGGTGCAGGACGGCATCGCGTTTGTTCGCCTGAACCGGCCCGAGCGCAAGAACCCGCTGACCTTTGAAAGCTACGCCGAATTGCGCGACTGGTTCCGCGATCTCGCCTATGACGACACGGTGCGGGTGGTGATATTCGGCCCGAACGGCGGGAATTTCAGCTCGGGCGGCGATGTGCATGACATCATCGGGCCGCTGACCCGGATGGGGATGAAGGAGCTGCTGGCCTTTACCCGCATGACCGGCGATCTGGTCAAGGCGATCCTGACCTGCGGCAAGCCGGTGATCGCTGCGGTCGATGGCATCTGCGTGGGGGCCGGTGCGATCATCGCCATGGCGTCGGATCTGCGGCTGGCGACGCCCGAGGCAAAGACCGCGTTCCTGTTCACGCGCGTCGGGCTGGCGGGCTGCGACATGGGCGCCTGCGCGATCCTGCCGCGGATCATCGGGCAGAGCCGCGCGGCGGAGTTGTTGTACACCGGCCGGACGATGCGCGCGGACGAGGGCGAACGCTGGGGTTTTTACAACCGTATCGTGGCGGGCGACGCGCTGGAGGCCGAGGCGCTGACACTGGCGCGCCAGATCGCGGCCGGGCCGGGGTTTGGCCATATGATGACCAAGACAATGCTGATGCAGGAATGGTCGATGGGGCTGGAGCAGGCGATCGAGGCCGAGGCGCAGGCGCAGGCGATCTGCATGCAGACAGCCGATTTCACCCGGGCCTACGAGGCGTTCGTTGCGAAAGAGCGCCCGGTTTTCGAGGGGGATTAGCGATGTCGGCGTCAGAATCGGGTATTTTTGAAAAGAAGAAGCGGGGGGTGGTCCATGGCGGATAGGTCGTACCTAGACTGGCCGTTTCTGGAAGACCGTCACAGGGCGATGGTGCTGGATCTGGATGCCTGGGCCGGGGATGCGCTGGCGGGGGTGGATCATGGCGATACCGATGCGGCCTGCCGGTCGCTGGTGCGGTCTCTGGGCGACGGCGGCTGGCTGTTGCCCACGGCGGTGGACCCCGGCGATGTGCGGCCCCTGGATGTGCGAACTCTGTGCCTGAGCCGCGAGACGCTGGCGCGCCATGACGGGCTGGCGGATTTTGTCTTTGCCATGCAGGGGCTGGGGACGGGGGCGCTTTCGCTGTTCGGATCAGAGGCGCAGCGGGCGGAATGGCTGCCCCTGACGCGGACGGGCCGGGCGATTGCCGCATTCGCGCTGACCGAGCCGCAGTCGGGGTCCGACGTGGCCAGTTCCACCATGACGGCGGTGCGGGATGGCAGCGATTATGTGCTGGACGGGGAAAAAACCTGGATTTCCAACGGCGGGATTGCCGATGTCTATACCGTCTTTGCGCGCACTGGCGAGGGGCCGGGGGCAAAGGGGTTGTCGGCCTTTGTGGTGCCGGGGGATGCGCCGGGGCTGGTTGTGGCCGAGAGGCTTGAGACCATCGCGCCGCATCCGCTGGCGCGCCTGCGGTTCGATGGCTGCCGGGTGCCGGGTGCGGCGATGATCGGGCAGCCGGGGCAGGGGTTCAAGATTGCCATGTCGGTGCTGGATGTGTTCCGCACCACGGTGGCGGCGGCGGCGCTGGGATTTGCGCGGCGCGCGCTGGACGAGACGCTGGCGCGGGTGCAGGTACGCCATGTGCAGGGGGCACCGCTGTCAGAGTTGCAGATGGTGCAGGCGCATCTGGCCGAGATGGCTTTGCGGGTGGATGCAGGCGCCTTGCTGGTCTATCGCGCCGCCTGGTCCAAGGGCAGGGGCGCGCCGCGGGTCACGCGCGAGGCGGCGATGGCCAAGCTGTTCGCCACGGACGAGGCGCAGAAGGTCATCGATGCCGCCGTGCAGCTGCATGGCGGGGACGGCGTGCGCAGCGGTTCCGTGGTCGAGCGGTTGTATCGCGAGATCCGGGCGTTGCGGATCTATGAGGGCGCGTCGGACGTGCAGAAAGTGATCATCGCGCGGGCGGTGCTGGCGGAGTCCGGGGCATGAGCGCGCGCGACGCCGAGACCGACTTTTCGAGCCGCATGTCCTATGGCGACTATCTGGGGCTGGACCGGCTGCTGTCGGCGCAGAAACCGCTGTCGGAGGCGCCGGACGAGTTGTTGTTCATCATCCAGCACCAGACATCCGAGTTGTGGATGAAGCTGATGCTGTCGGAACTGGATGCGGCGCGGCGCGCGATTGCCGCCGACCGTCTGGCCGAGGCGTTCAAGATGCTTGCCCGGGTCAGCCGCATCATGGAGCAGCTGAATTCCGCCTGGGACGTGCTGCGCACCATGACGCCCAGCGATTACACCACGTTCCGCGACCGGCTGGGGCAATCGTCGGGGTTTCAGTCGCTTCAGTACCGGCAAATCGAATTTGCGCTGGGCAACCGGAACGTGGCCATGCTGAGGCCGCATGCGCATGACCCAGCGGCCACGGCAGAGCTGAACGCAGAGCTGAACCGGCTGAGCCTGTATCAGGAGGTGCTGGCCCATGCGGTGCGGCAGGGCTGGGATCTGCCAATGTCGCTGACCGCCACGCCGTCGCAGGCGCCGCATCGCGACGACCCGGCCGTTACCGCGTTATGGGCGGCGGTCTATCGCGACACGGCGGCCCACTGGAGCCTGTACGAACTGGCGGAAAAGCTGGTCGATCTTGAGGATTACTTTCGCCGCTGGCGGTTCAACCATGTGACCACGGTCGAGCGTGTCATCGGCTTCAAGCGCGGCACCGGGGGCACCGGCGGCGTCCATTACCTGAAAATGATGCTGGCGGTCGAACTGTTTCCCGAACTCTGGCACGTCCGCACCGACCTATGACTCTC
>JAGXGV010000027.1 GCA_024636635.1 Puniceibacterium sp. | reverse complement strand
GCGCTGGTGCAGCATCAGCGCCGTGACCAGCCCGCCGATCCCGGCGCCCGCGATCAGAACCTTCATCTTATGCCTCCTCGGGCGGGGGCAGAAAATCGATCTCGTGCTGGGCCGACACGGCAACCACATCTGCCGGGTTCGTGCAGGACGAGGGCGGCGTAACCGCGCATTTCACGGATTCGGTCGACGGGGGCGCGGGCCTGACCGCACGCGGCGATGTGCTGATCTGCGCCGACGGCATCCATTCGCAGGGACGGCGCACCTTTTACCCCGACGAAGGGCCGCCAAGCTGGCAGGGTGTCGCCATGTGGCGCGGTGCCGCCGACTGGCCGGTCTGGCTGGACGGGGAAAGCATGGCTATCGGCGGCGGTCTGGGGGGCAAGTTCGTCCTTTACCCCATCGGGCCGGCCAAGGATGGCAGGCAACTGACCAACTGGGTGGTGAACATCCGTATCAAGGATCCCGCCATCTCTGGCCCGCCGCCCGACAACTGGTCGCGTCAGGTTCCGCTGGCGACCGTCTTGCCCCATGCCAAACGCTTTCACGTTCCGGGCATGGACATCGAGGGACTGGTGCGTGCCACGCCCGCGATCTTTGAATACCCCATGGCCGACCGCGACCCGCTGCCGCGCTGGACCTTCGGGCGCGTCACGCTGCTGGGCGATGCGGCCCATCCGATGTATCCCGTGGGGTCGAACGGGGCCAGCCAGGCAATCCTTGATGCCCGCTGCATCGCCGATGCACTGGCGCAGGGCGAACATCCGCGCGCCGCGCTTTGGGCCTATGAAAAGGACCGCCTGCCGAAGACGGCCGAAGTGGTGCGCACCAACAGGCTGGGTGGTCCCGAACGTGTCATCGACGAGGTCGAGAAACGCGCGCCCGCCGGGTTCGACAACATCGACAGCGTGCTGAGCCACGAGGCGCGCAAGGCCATCGTCGGCGGTTATGCCAGCATGGCCGGCTTTTCCAGCGTTCCGGTCGCGCGCAAGTCCGGATAGGCAGTCGCCACACCAACGCCCGGCCTTTTGTCAGGCGCGCCCCCGCCTGTCGCTACGTCACGCGGATTTGTCGCACCGGCAGCGACGGAGCCCGGCCTGTCGCGCGTTCAAGGGGGAAACCGTGGAAGGCGACAGGTTTGGCATGAACGACAAACAGACTTGCGCCGCACTCTGCCCACTTCATTTCCAAGTGTGCTGCGGGACACGGGCATTGGCAATCCCGTCCCCGGGGTTATTGTGCGGCGCAACCGTCAGGCGCCAACCGAACTGGGGCCAACCGAACAGGGGCCGCTGTTCCTGCCCCCGGCGCAAGAATGAAAGTCTGCCTGCATGATCCTGCGCATCCCCGCCATGACGCTTTTCACCCTTGGCCTTGTGGGTTGTACCGCTGTGGGCCCCGACTACACCGCCCCCGGCATCGCGCTGAGCGCGGCCTATGCCGAAGGCGACGCGGCCCCCTTGGGCGATGTCAGCCAGCAACTCTGGTGGACGGACTATCAGGATCAGACGCTGAACGCGCTGGTCGAACGCGGTCTGGCGCAGAATCTTGACATCCGCACCGCGGTCGAGCGCATTTCCGAAGCACAGGCCAGCCTGCGCACCACCGGGCTGCCGTCGCAGATCAACGGATCGATCGGCGGCGATCTTACCCGGTCCGGGGCCGAGGGGGTCAGCTACAGCCAAAGCACCTCGGCCTCTTTCAACCCGTCGATCATGCTGGACCTGTTCGGAGGCGAACGGCGCGCCCGCGAACAGGCGCTGGCACAGCTCGAGTCCGCGGGGCTGGATGTGGGTGTCGCGCGGCTGGCCTTTCTGTCGGCGCTGGTCTCGAACTACATCGACGCGCGCTATTTCCAGGAGGCGCTGGCGATCACCCGCCAGAGCCTGTCCAGCCGGGGCGAGACTCTGGATCTGGTCCAGCGCCAGCGCAGCGCGGGCACGGTGACGGATCTTGACGTGGCGCGGGCGCAGGCGCTGTATGACGAGACGCGGGCGAATATCCCATCGCTCGAATCCAGCTTCCTTGCCACGGTTTATGCCCTTGCGACCCTGCTGGCGGAACCGGCCCAGCCGCTGATCGCCAGCCTGCAACGCGGCGCGCCGCAGCCGCGTGCCCGGGCGCGCACCAATGCCGGGGTGCCTGCGGACCTGCTGCGCAACCGGCCCGACATCCGCGCGGCCGAACGGGATCTGGCAGCGGCCGTCGCAGCCATCGGCGTGGCCGAGGCGGAACTTTATCCCGCGCTCACCCTAAGCGGCACGGTGACAAGCGCCGCAACCCGCAGCTGGAACTTTGGCCCCGCGCTTAGCGTGCCGGTGCTGCGCCAGCCTGCGCTGCGCGGCAACCGCGATCAGGCGATCAGCCGCGCGCGGCAGGCGGAACTGGCCTGGCGCGCATCGGTTCTGGGCGCGGTGGAAGAGGTGCAGGCGGCGCAGACCGCCTACAGCCGCAGTGCCGCCAGCCTTTCGGCCACCCGCGACGCGCTGCGGTCCTACGAACGGGTGGTGGAATTGTCGCGCGCCACTTACCAGGGCGGCACGACAACCGTGCTCGACCTGCTGGATTCGGAACGCTCGCGCGGCAGCGCGCAGCTTTCGCTGGCACAAACGGTGCGCGACCTCGCCAATACCTGGGGCAGGCTCCAGATCGCCGCCGGGCGCGGCTGGAACTACCGCAACTAGGGCAAGGGGCGGAAACCGGCTCCGGCCCATGCAGGGCTTTTCCGGTCGGACTTGATACATCAGACTGTCACCCTTCGCACCCGGATCCCTGACCCGGGACGCCAAATGCGGTTCAGGTTTTGACCCGGAACGCTTTAAGCCGCGACAAACCCTGCTAGGTAACAACGGATAGCCCGACAAAGGACCCCGCCCGTGCTGTCTGCCCGAAACCTCTTCAAAAGCTTTGCCACCTCCGAAGGGCCATTGCAGGTGCTGCGCGGCGTTTCGGTCGATGTGGCGGCGGGCGAAAGCGTGGCCCTGACCGGCGAAAGCGGATCGGGCAAAAGCACGCTGCTGCATCTTCTGGGCTGTCTCGACACGCCGGAAAGTGGAACGATCACCCTGCAAGGCGCCCCCCTGCATGACCTTGACGAAGCCGGGCGCGCCGCCATCCGCCGCCGCCACGTCAGCGTGATCTTCCAGCAGCTGAACCTTATCCCGTCGCTGACCGTCGCGCAGAACCTTGCGTTTCAGGCGCGGCTGGCCGGTGTGCTCGACCCCGAATGGCAGGACGAGATCGCCGCGCGGCTGGGCCTTGATACCCTGCTTGACCGCTACCCCGAACAGTTGTCGGGCGGTCAGCAGCAGCGCGTTGCCATCGGGCGGTCGCTGGCGATCCGGCCCGAACTGGTGCTGGCGGACGAACCCACCGGCAACCTGGACGAAACGACGGCGGACAATGTGATGGACCTGTTGCTGGACGGCGTGGGCCGCAGCCGGTCCGCCCTGCTGATGGTGACACATTCGCCCCGGCTGGCCGCGCGTCTGAACCGCGTGCTGCATCTGCGCGAAGGTCGGCTGACGTGAACCGGGCGGCGTTTCAGGCGCTTTGGTCGCACTGGCGGCGGCACCCCGTGCAACTGGCCACGCTGGTGCTTGGTCTGGCGCTGGCCACCGCGCTCTGGTCCGGCGTGCAGGCGATCAATGCCGAGGCCCGCAACAGTTATGACCGGGCCGCCGCGCTGATGGGGCAGGACAGTCTTGACCGGCTCGAGGCACCCGGCGGCGTGACGCCGGCGCAGTATGTGGCCCTGCGCCGCGCGGGGTGGGACGTGTCCCCCGTGGTCGAAGGCAGGCTTGCCACGGGGCTGGGCATCGTCGGTGTAGATCCGCTGACCGCGCCGCCGCAGCCCGCCCTGTCCGCGCTGGCGGGGGACACGGACGCGCTGAGCGGTTTCCTGGGCACCGGGTTCCTGCTGGTGGCCCCCGAAACCGCGGCACAGGTCGCACAGGACGGCCTGCCGCCGTTCAGGATATCGCCCGATGTGCCCGCGGGCACCGCGCTGGGGGACATCGGCCTGGCGCTGCGGCTGCTGGGCACCGACCGGCTGAGCCACCTGCTGATTGCGGCAGAGCAACCGATGGGCCTGCCGCCGCTGTCCGACGTGACCGACCTGAGACGCGTGACGCCCGAGGATACGTCGTCGCTGGCGCAACTGACGGACAGTTTCCATCTGAACCTTACAGCCTTTGGTCTGCTGTCCTTTGCCGTGGGGCTGTTCATCGTGCAATCCGCCATCGGGCTGGCCTTTGAACAGCGGCGCGGTGCGTTTCGCACCTTGCGCGCCCTTGGGATAAGCCTGAACAGGCTGATGGGTCTTCTGGCGCTGGAACTGGGGGCAATCGCGCTGATCGCGGGTCTTGCGGGCATCGCCCTTGGCTATGGCATCGCCGCGGCGCTGCTGCCCGGGGTCGCGGGCACCCTGCGCGGCCTATACGGCGCCCAGGTCAGTGGCACCCTTGGGTTTGATCCGCTCTGGGCCGCCTCGGCGCTGGGGATCGCGCTGCTGGGCGCGGCTGTGGCCGGGGCGCAGGCGCTCTGGCGGGTGGCGCAAATGCCGCTGCTCGCTCCGGCGCAGCCGCGCGCCTGGGCCATGGCATCGGGCCGCGCGATCCGGGTGCAGGCCATGGCGGCGCTGGGCCTGCTGGCCGTGGCGGCGGTGCTGGCGATCTGGGGCGGATCGCTGCTGGCGGGCTTCGCCTGCCTTGGCGCGCTGCTGATCGGGTCGGCGCTGGCGCTGCCGGTGGTTCTGCTTTGGCTGCTGCGCGGCGGCGCGCGGCTGGCGCGCGGGGCGATGGGCGAATGGCTGGTGGCCGACGCGCGCCAGCAGGTGCCTGCCCTGTCGCTGGCGCTGATGGCGCTGCTGCTGGCGCTGGCGGCCAACGTCGGCGTCGGCACGATGGTCGGGTCGTTCCGCGGCACCTTTGTCGGCTGGCTCGACCAGCGGCTGGCGTCCGAACTTTACGTCACCGCCCGCACCGAAGCCGAGGCCGCGGCGGTCCGCGACTGGCTGGCCCCCCGCAGCGACGCGGTGCTGCCGATCTGGTCGGTCGCGATCACCCTGCGCGGCGCCCCGGCGCAGGTCTATGGCGTGGCCGATCATCCGACATACCGCGACAATTGGCCACTTCTGTCCGCTGACCCGGCCGCCTGGGACCGGCTGGCGACGGGCGACGGCGTGCTGGTCAACGAACAGATGGCGCGGCGCGACGGGCTGGACCTGGGTGATACCCTGACCCTGGCCGAAGGCTGGGCGCCGCCGGTGGTCGGCATCTATTCCGACTACGGCAACCCGCAGGCCCAGCTGATCGCGGGAACGGGGCCGCTGGCCGCGCGCTATCCCGACCAGCCGCGCCTGCGTTATGCCGTGCGCGCCGATCCGTCGCGGGTGCCCGCGCTGATCGACGATCTTCGGCAGCGGTTCGACCTGCCCCGGGACGCGCTGCGCGATCAGGCAGAGGTCAAGGCGCTGTCGCTGCGGATTTTCGATCAGACCTTTCTTGTGACCGGGGCGCTGAACGTGCTGACGCTGGGCGTGGCGGGTTTTGCCATGCTGACCAGCCTGCTGACGCTGTCGTCGCTGCGGCTGCCGCAGGTCGCGCCGGTCTGGGCGCTGGGTGTGACACCGGGCACCATCGCCCTTGCGGAACTGGCGCGCACGGCGTTGCTGGCCCTGCTGACGTGGGCCCTGGCGGTGCCGGTCGGGCTGGCGCTGGCCTGGGTGCTGTTGGCGGTGGTCAACGTGCAGGCCTTCGGCTGGCGCCTGCCGATGATGGTGTTTCCCGGCGGCTGGCTGTGGCTTGGCCTTTGGGCGCTGCTCGCGGCGCTGCTGGCAAGCGCCTGGCCCGTCTGGCGGCTGATGTCGATGCCGGGCGGACAGTTGCTGCGGGTGTTCGCAAATGACCGTTAAGGCCCTCTGGGCAACCCTGTGGATATGCTTTGCCTCCGCCGCCGGGGCGCAGGGCTTTGCCGGATTGGGGACCGATATCGACGGCTTTGCCCTGCCGGACCCGGACACCGAACTGACCTTTCCGGCCGACCACGACGCACACCCCGGTTTCCGCATCGAATGGTGGTATCTGACCGCCAACCTGCGCGGCGCCGACGGGCAGGATTATGGCGTGCAGTGGACCCTGTTCCGGTCTGCGCTGTCACCGGGCACAGATTTGCCCGGCGATGGCGACGGCTGGCAGACGCCGCAGATCTGGATGGGCCATGCCGCCGTGACATCGGCCGGGGAACACCGCTTTGCGCAAAGGCTGGCGCGCGGTGGCATCGGTCAGGCGGGTGTCACGCCCGATCCGTTCGAAGCCCATATCGACGACTGGGTGATGCGCAGCACCGCAACGCAGGGCGATCCGCTGGACGCGCTGAAGCTGCGGGCGCGGGGGCAGGATTTTGCCTACGACCTGGACCTGCGGGCTGAGGGGCCGCTGGTCTTGCAGGGCGACCGGGGCTATTCGGTCAAATCCCCGACGGGCGAGGCGAGCCACTATTATTCCCAGCCATTCTATCAGGTTTCCGGCACCCTGACCCTGCCCGGGGGCGACGTGGCCGTGACCGGACAGGCCTGGCTGGACCGGGAATGGTCATCCCAGCCGCTGGCGCAGGATCAGGAGGGCTGGGACTGGCTGTCGCTGCATTTTGACGATGGCGCCAAGCTGATGGGCTTTGGCCTGCGCAGTTCTTCGGGTGCGCATTTCACCTCGGCCACATGGATCTCGGCGGCGGGCGAGGTGACGGCCTATGGCGATGGCGCGCTGACGCTGGACCCGCTGGAAACGGCCAGCGTCGCGGGGCGCGAGGTGCCGGTGCGCTGGCGCGTCACCCTGCCCGATCAGGGTCTGCGGATCGACACGGCGCCACTGAACCCGCAGGCCTGGATGGGCACGCTGTTTCCCTATTGGGAAGGGCCGGTGCGGTTCGATGGCAGCCATAGCGGGCAGGGCTATCTGGAAATGACGGGATATGAGTGAGCGCACCTCGCGTCCCCGGAGGAGAGTGCCTTGCCCCTGCCCCCGGGGTTGGTAGACTCCGGCGCGCAAGACGGGGGAAAAGCGCATGTTCATCGGCATTGATATCGGCACCTCGGGCGTCAAGGTCTGCCTGACGGACATCGACCGCCAACCTATGACCGCGGTCATAAAACCGCTGGCCACCGCGCATCCCCGGGGTGGCTACAGCGAACAGGACCCCGGCGACTGGTGGATCGCGGTCCAGAACGCCCTTGCCGATCTGCTGGCCACCCATCCCGAGGCAGGCACGGCCCTGCGCGGGATCGGCCTGTCAGGGCAGATGCACGGGGCGGTCCTGCTGGACGCCGACCGTCAGGTTATCCGCCCCGCGATCCTGTGGAACGACGGGCGCAGCGATGCGGAATGTGACATGCTCATGCAGGATCATGCCGACCTTGCGATGCGGGCGGGCGTGCGCCCCATGGCGGGCTTTACCGCGCCCAAGATCCTCTGGCTGAAGGCGCATGAACCGGAAACCTATGCCCGCATCCGGCACATCCTGCTGCCCAAGGATTACATCGGCCTGATGCTGCACGGGCAGCTTGTCACGGACCCCTGCGATGCCGCGGGCACCTGGTGGTCCGATCAGGCCTCGCGGCGCTGGTCGCCCGAATTATGCGCCGCCACGGCGACCGACCCGGACTGGCTGCCCCGGGTGCGCGAGGGCACCGAGATCGCCGGACAGCTTTCGGCGCAGGCGGGCGCTCTGCTTGGCCTGCCCGCGGGCATACCCGTCGCGGCCGGGGGCGGCGATGCAGCGGCGGGCGCGATTGCCGTGGGGGCCGTGTCGGACGGGGCGGGATTTGTGTCGCTTGGCACCTCGGGGCAGTTGTTCGTGACCACCGACACCTTCCGCGCCGCGCCCGACAGGGGCATCCATTCCTACGCCCATTGCGTGCCCGGCAAGTGGTTCCAGATGGCGGCGATGCTGAATGGCGCGCGGCCGCTCAGCTGGTTCGCGGATGTGACCGGCGCGCCGGTCGGCACGCTGCTGAGCGAAGCCGAAGCCGTCGCGGAGCACCGTCTGCCGCTGTTCCTGCCCTACCTGACCGGAGAGCGGACGCCACACGGCGATGCCCGCATCCGGGGCGCGTTCTACGGTCTGGGCGATGCCACCGGGCGGGCCGGGATGATGCGCGCCATCGTTGATGCCATCGCCTACAGCTTTGCCGATGCGCGCGACGCCATCGCCAGCGTGACGCCCGTGCCGGGGCCGCTGCTGGCGATCGGCGGCGGCAGCAAAAGCGACCTGCTGTTGCAGACCATTGCCGATGTGATCGGCGTGCCACTGCACCGGGGCGAGGATTCCGCCGTTGGCCCGGCGCTTGGCGCGGCGCGGCTGGCCGCCGTGGCTGCGGGCGCGGCAAATCTGGCAGATCTGGCGCACCGCCCCGGGATCACCGCCGTGTTCGAACCGCGTGACGTGACACGCCATGCCGGACGGCTGAGCACCTATCGTGCGCTTTATACCGCGCTGAAGGATGTCCGCGATCTGCCGCGTTAGCCGGTCTGGTCCACGTAGACCTGCAACGTCGCCTCGACCCCGTCCGACCAGAGCCGGTCCAGCCAGGCGGCAAAGGCCGACTGGAAGGCGTCCGAATCCGACAGCGCGCCGAACACCGTCTCGTTCGTCAGAAAGGCCGACGGCGTTTCGCGCGACGCAAGCGCAAGCCGGGTCAGCATAAACGCATTGTCGTCGTTGACCAGCATCGGCTGGCCGGCGTCGTCGGTGCCCGCGCAGTAGCGGCACCACAGGGCCACCTCCAGCGCGATGCCCTGAAAGGCGGTGTTGTCTGTCAGCGCCTCGGCCAGGATGGGCAGGACGAACTTTGGCTGGCGGTTGGACCCGTCCAGGCAAAGCCGCTGGACGGTATCGCCCACTTCGGGGTTGGAAAAGCGTTCGAGGATCGTGTCGAAATACGCCTCAAAGCTGACGCCGGGGATCGGCTTCAGCGAGGGGACGAATTCGCGCGTCTCGATCGCCGTCAGCCAGGCGCGGATGCGTGGGTCAGCCATGGCGTCATGCACGAAATGATGCCCCAGCAGCGCCGAGGGATAGGCGATGGCCGCATGGCCGCCGTTCAGGATGCGCAGCTTCATCAGCTCGTACGGTGCGACGTTGTCGACAAATTCCACACCCACCGCTTCCAGCGTCGGACGCCCCTCGGGGAACTTGTCCTCAAGCACCCACTGGCGGAAGGGTTCGCAGACCACGGGGGCGGCGTCAGTGATGCCGAATTTTTCTCTGACCATGGTCCGCTCCCTGTCAGAAGTTGCAGGTGTTATGCAATCGACCATCGAGTTGGGAAAGGCCACGGTGTCCGCGATCCAGGCGGCGAAATCCGGATCGGACAGCTGGGCGAGGCCGATGACGGTCTGTTCCGCCACATGGCCGTTTTCCGGCAGGTTGTCGCAGGACAGCACGGTAAAGGGCGCAAGACCGCCGTCGCGGCGCAGGCGCAACGCCTTGATGATCATGCCGAAAACGCTTTTGGGTGCATCGGGGTCAGCCGCATCCGCCTGCATGTCCGGGTGGTCGGCATCGAAACCGCCGGTGCGGGCGTTCACGTAATACCCGCCTTCGGTGATGGTGAGCGACACGATGCGGATGTCGGTTTGCGCCATGCGGGCAATGGTCTTTTCGGCATCGACCTCGACAAAGTCGATCATCGCGCCGGTGATCCGTGCCGACAGGCCGTCAGGGTCAAGTTCGACCACCGTGGTCAGCCAGTCCTGCGCCGCCAGACGGTCGCGCATGGCGGCGTCGCCCGGGCGCACACCCGCGCCGACAAGTGCCCAGTCAAGGCTTTTGCCGGTGTCGAACAGCCGGTCGAGATAGACCGCCATGTGCGCGCGGTGAAAGTTGCCGATCCCCACGTGCAGGATGCCGGGGGTCAGCGCGGCGCGGTCATAGGCCGGGGCGTCGACACCTGCGGGCAGGTCGTTCAGAAGTGCGGAATTCAGGTGTTTGCTCATCAGCTCATCCATTGGCCGCCGTCGACGTTGTACGTCTGCGACACGATGTAATCGGATTCGGGCGAGGCGAGGAAAATCGCCATGCCGGTCAGGTCGCCGGGCACGGCAAAGCGGCCCGCGGGCACGCCCGCGGCCACCTCGGCACGCTTTTCGCCGGGCTTCTTGCCTTCGAGTTTGGCGAACAGGGAATCCACATGGACCCAGTGATCGCCGTCCACCACGCCGGGCGCGATGGCGTTGACGTTGATGCCGTGGCGGATGAGGTTCAGCCCGGCGGATTGTGTCATCGAAATGACCGCCGCCTTGGTCGAGCAATAGACAAGCACAAGGCTTTCGCCGCGCCGCCCGGCCTGTGACGCCATGTTGATGATCTTGCCGCCATGGCCCTGCGCGATCATCTGTTTCGCGGCTGCCTGCATCGTGAACAGCGTGCCCGCGACATTGACCGCATATAGCCTGTCGTAAGAGGCGCGGGTGATGTCCACGGTTTCAGCGGCATCGAACAGCGCGGCGTTGTTGATCAGGATATCCAGCTTGCCCGCGTGATCCACGACGCTGGCGATAGCGGCGTCGATGCTGTCCTGATCGCTGACATCCAGATGCACCGCATAGGCGCCAGCGCCCAGTCCGGCCGCAGCGGCGGTGGCGGCATCAAGGTCGATGTCGGCAATCGCGACCGTGGCACCTTCGCGCATATACGCCTCGGCAAAGCCCAGCCCGATGCCGCGCGCGGCCCCGGTGATCAGTGCGGATTTTCCGTCAAGCCGTTTCATGCCAGTCTCAGTCCCGTATCGTCAAAGCGGTGCAGTTTGTCGGCGTCGGGCGTCAGATACACGGTGTCGCCGGAATGAAGTTCGACCTCTCCGGCGACGCGCACGGTCAGATCCTCGCCGAGACCGGTGTCGTGGACGTAAAAGAAGGTGTCCGAGCCAAGGTGTTCGGACACGCCAACGCGGCCCTTCCAGGTGCCTTCGGTCGGGGACACCGCGATGTGTTCGGGGCGGATGCCGATGGTCTTGCAGCCGTGTTTGCCAGCCTCTGCGCCCGCGATCAGGTTCATCTTGGGCGAGCCGATGAAGCCCGCGACAAAGACGTTGCGCGGTGCGCGGTACAGTTCCAGCGGGGTGCCGACCTGTTCGATGTGGCCCGCGCGCAGCACGACGATCTTGTCGGCCATGGTCATCGCCTCGACCTGGTCATGGGTGACGTAGATCATCGTGGTCTTGAGCCGGTCGTGCAGTTCGGTGATTTCCAGCCGCATCCCCACACGCAGGGCCGCATCGAGGTTCGAGAGCGGTTCGTCGAACAGGAAGGCAGCCGGTTCGCGCACGATGGCCCGCCCGATGGCGACCCGCTGACGCTGGCCACCCGAAAGCTGGCCCGGACGACGGTCGATGTAGTCGGTCAGGTTCAGGATCTTGGCGGCGTTGTCGATCCGCTTTTTCTGTTCGTCCTCGGACAGGCCCGCCATCTTGAGCGGAAAGGCGATGTTCTTGCGCACCGACATGTGCGGATAAAGCGCGTAGCTCTGGAACACCATCGCAAGGCCGCGCTTGGCCGGGGGCAGTTCGGTGGCGTTCTGCCCGTCAATGCGGATTTCGCCGCCCGACACATCCTCAAGCCCGGCAATCAGCCGCAGCAGGGTGGATTTTCCGCAGCCCGAGGGGCCGACAAAGACCACGAATTCGCCATCCTCGATGGTCAGGTCCAGCGGCGGGATGACCTCGACTTCGCCGAAGCGCTTGGCCACCTTGTCAAGTGTGATGCGTCCCATAGTGTTGGTTCCTTATTTCACGGCGCCGAAGGTGAGGCCACGGACGAGCTGTTTCTGCGAAAACCAGCCCATGATGAGGATCGGCGCGATGGCCATGGTGCTGGCGGCGCTGAGTTTGGCGTAGAACAACCCCTCGGGGCTGGAATAACTGGCGATGAAGGCCGTGAGAGGGGCGGCATTGACCGTGGTCAGAATGATCGTCCAGAACGCTTCGTTCCACGCGAGGATGATGTTGAGCAGGATCGTCGACGCAATGCCCGGCACGGCCATCGGAGTCAGCACATACAGGATCTCGTTCTTCAGCGATGCGCCGTCCATGCGGGCCGCTTCAAGGATATCGACCGGAATTTCCTTGAAATAGGTGTAGAGCATCCAGATGATGATCGGCAGGTTGATCAGCATCAGGATCACCACCAGCAGGATGCGGCTGTCCAGGACGCCAAAGTACTTTGGCGTCCTGGACAGCCGCATCCTGCTGGTGGTGATCCTGATGCTGATCAACCTGCCGATCATCATCTGGATGCTCTACACCTATTTCAAGGAAATTCCGGTCGATATCCTTGAAGCGGCCCGCATGGACGGCGCATCGCTGAAGAACGAGATCCTGTATGTGCTGACTCCGATGGCCGTGCCGGGCATTGCGTCGACGATCCTGCTCAACATCATCCTCGCGTGGAACGAAGCGTTCTGGACGATCATTCTGACCACGGTCAATGCCGCCCCTCTCACGGCCTTCATCGCCAGTTATTCCAGCCCCGAGGGGTTGTTCTACGCCAAACTCAGCGCCGCCAGCACCATGGCCATCGCGCCGATCCTCATCATGGGCTGGTTTTCGCAGAAACAGCTCGTCCGTGGCCTCACCTTCGGCGCCGTGAAATAAGGAACCAACACTATGGGACGCATCACACTTGACAAGGTGGCCAAGCGCTTCGGCGAAGTCGAGGTCATCCCGCCGCTGGACCTGACCATCGAGGATGGCGAATTCGTGGTCTTTGTCGGCCCCTCGGGCTGCGGAAAATCCACCCTGCTGCGGCTGATTGCCGGGCTTGAGGATGTGTCGGGCGGCGAAATCCGCATTGACGGGCAGAACGCCACCGAACTGCCCCCGGCCAAGCGCGGCCTTGCGATGGTGTTCCAGAGCTACGCGCTTTATCCGCACATGTCGGTGCGCAAGAACATCGCCTTTCCGCTCAAGATGGCGGGCCTGTCCGAGGACGAACAGAAAAAGCGGATCGACAACGCCGCCAAGATCCTGAACCTGACCGACTACATCGACCGTCGTCCGGGCCAGCTTTCGGGTGGCCAGCGTCAGCGGGTCGCCATCGGGCGGGCCATCGTGCGCGAACCGGCTGCCTTCCTGTTCGACGAACCGCTCTCGAACCTCGATGCGGCCCTGCGTGTGGGGATGCGGCTGGAAATCACCGAACTGCACGACCGGCTCAAGACCACGATGATCTACGTCACCCATGACCAGGTCGAGGCGATGACCATGGCCGACAAGATCGTCGTGCTGCGCGCGGGCCACATCGAACAGGTCGGCACCCCGCTGGAACTGTACCGCGCACCGCGCAACGTCTTTGTCGCGGGCTTCATCGGCTCGCCCAAGATGAACCTGATCGCGGGCGCAGAGGCTGGCAAACACGGCTGCAAGACCATCGGCATCCGCCCCGAACACATCGCGGTGTCCCCGACCGAAGGCACCTGGAAGGGCCGCGTTGGCGTGTCCGAACACCTTGGCTCGGACACCTTCTTTTACGTCCACGACACCGGTCTCGGCGAGGATCTGACCGTGCGCGTCGCCGGAGAGGTCGAACTTCATTCCGGCGACACCGTGTATCTGACGCCCGACGCCGACAAACTGCACCGCTTTGACGATACGGGACTGAGACTGGCATGAAACGGCTTGACGGAAAATCCGCACTGATCACCGGGGCCGCGCGCGGCATCGGGCTGGGCTTTGCCGAGGCGTATATGCGCGAAGGTGCCACGGTCGCGATTGCCGACATCGACCTTGATGCCGCCACCGCCGCTGCGGCCGGACTGGGCGCTGGCGCCTATGCGGTGCATCTGGATGTCAGCGATCAGGACAGCATCGACGCCGCTATCGCCAGCGTCGTGGATCACGCGGGCAAGCTGGATATCCTGATCAACAACGCCGCGCTGTTCGATGCCGCTGAAACCGTGGACATCACCCGCGCCTCTTACGACAGGCTATATGCGGTCAATGTCGCGGGCACGCTGTTCACGATGCAGGCAGCCGCGAAACAGATGATCGCGCAGGGCCATGGCGGCAAGATCATCAACATGGCGTCACAGGCCGGGCGGCGCGGCGAAAGCCTTGTGCTTGTCTATTGCTCGACCAAGGCGGCGGTCATTTCGATGACACAATCCGCCGGGCTGAACCTCATCCGCCACGGCATCAACGTCAACGCCATCGCGCCCGGCGTGGTGGACGGCGATCACTGGGTCCATGTGGATTCCCTGTTCGCCAAACTCGAAGGCAAGAAGCCCGGCGAAAAGCGTGCCGAGGTGGCCGCGGGCGTGCCCGCGGGCCGCTTTGCCGTGCCCGGCGACCTGACCGGCATGGCGATTTTCCTCGCCTCGCCCGAATCCGATTACATCGTGTCGCAGACGTACAACGTCGACGGCGGCCAATGGATGAGCTGATGAGCAAACACCTGAATTCCGCACTTCTGAACGACCTGCCCGCAGGTGTCGACGCCCCGGCCTATGACCGCGCCGCGCTGACCCCCGGCATCCTGCACGTGGGGATCGGCAACTTTCACCGCGCGCACATGGCGGTCTATCTCGACCGGCTGTTCGACACCGGCAAAAGCCTTGACTGGGCACTTGTCGGCGCGGGTGTGCGCCCGGGCGACGCCGCCATGCGCGACCGTCTGGCGGCGCAGGACTGGCTGACCACGGTGGTCGAACTTGACCCTGACGGCCTGTCGGCACGGATCACCGGCGCGATGATCGACTTTGTCGAGGTCGATGCCGAAAAGACCATTGCCCGCATGGCGCAAACCGACATCCGCATCGTGTCGCTCACCATCACCGAAGGCGGGTATTACGTGAACGCCCGCACCGGCGGTTTCGATGCCGACCACCCGGACATGCAGGCGGATGCGGCTGACCCCGATGCACCCAAAAGCGTTTTCGGCATGATCATCAAGGCGTTGCGCCTGCGCCGCGACGGCGGTCTTGCGCCCTTTACCGTGCTGTCCTGCGACAACCTGCCGGAAAACGGCCATGTGGCGGAACAGACCGTCATCGGCCTCGCCCAGCTGTCCGATCCGGATTTCGCCGCCTGGATCGCGGACACCGTGGCCTTTCCCAACTCGATGGTCGATTGCATAACACCTGCAACTTCTGACAGGGAGCGGACCATGGTCAGAGAAAAATTCGGCATCACTGACGCCGCCCCCGTGGTCTGCGAACCCTTCCGCCAGTGGGTGCTTGAGGACAAGTTCCCCGAGGGGCGTCCGACGCTGGAAGCGGTGGGTGTGGAATTTGTCGACAACGTCGCACCGTACGAGCTGATGAAGCTGCGCATCCTGAACGGCGGCCATGCGGCCATCGCCTATCCCTCGGCGCTGCTGGGGCATCATTTCGTGCATGACGCCATGGCTGACCCACGCATCCGCGCCTGGCTGACGGCGATCGAGACGCGCGAATTCGTCCCCTCGCTGAAGCCGATCCCCGGCGTCAGCTTTGAGGCGTATTTCGACACGATCCTCGAACGCTTTTCCAACCCCGAAGTGGGCGATACCGTCCAGCGGCTTTGCCTGGACGGGTCCAACCGCCAGCCAAAGTTCGTCCTGCCCATCCTGGCCGAGGCGCTGACAGACAACACCGCCTTTCAGGGCATCGCGCTGGAGGTGGCCCTGTGGTGCCGCTACTGCGCGGGCACCGACGACGCCGGCCAGCCGATGCTGGTCAACGACGACAATGCGTTTATGCTGACCCGGCTTGCGCTTGCGTCGCGCGAAACGCCGTCGGCCTTTCTGACGAACGAGACGGTGTTCGGCGCGCTGTCGGATTCGGACGCCTTCCAGTCGGCCTTTGCCGCCTGGCTGGACCGGCTCTGGTCGGACGGGGTCGAGGCGACGTTGCAGGTCTACGTGGACCAGACCGGCTAACGCGGCAGATCGCGGACATCCTTCAGCGCGGTATAAAGCGCACGATAGGTGCTCAGCCGTCCGGCATGGCGTGTCACGTCACGCGGTTCGAACACGGCGGTGATCCCGGGGCGGTGCGCCAGATCTGCCAGATTTGCCGCGCCCGCAGCCACGGCGGCCAGCCGCGCCGCGCCAAGCGCCGGGCCAACGGCGGAATCCTCGCCCCGGTGCAGTGGCACGCCGATCACATCGGCAATGGTCTGCAACAGCAGGTCGCTTTTGCTGCCGCCGCCGATCGCCAGCAGCGGCCCCGGCACGGGCGTCACGCTGGCGATGGCGTCGCGCGCATCGGCAAAGCTGTAGGCGATGGCATCAACGATGGCGCGCATCATCCCGGCCCGCCCGGTGGCATCGCCCAGACCGTAGAACGCGCCCCGGATGCGGGCATCGCCGTGTGGCGTCCGCTCTCCGGTCAGGTAGGGCAGGAACAGCGGCAGACGGTGCTCCGCGACGGCTTCGGCTTCGCTCAGCAGCGTGCCGACCGGCGCGCCGGTCACATCCGCGAACCAGCTGAGCGGCCGCGCGCCATTCAGCATCGCCGCCATCTGGAACCACTTGCCGGGCACGCAATGGGCGTAGGAATGGATGCCCCTGTCGGGCGCGGCGCGGAAGGTGTCGGTGGTCACGAACAACTGCCCCGAGGTGCCAAGCGACACAAATCCCGCCCCGTCCGACACGGCCCCCACGGCAATCGCGCCCGCCGCTGCATCGCCGCCCCCGGCCGCGACGGGTATGCCCGCGGGCAGGCCAAGCAGAGCGCCCGCCTGCGCCGAAAGCTGTCCGGCGATCTCGGTGCCCTCGCGCACCCGGGGCAGCCAGTCCGGGTCGGTCGCCGTGGCGGCGCATAATTCGGGCGACCAGCGCCGCGAGGCCTGATCGGACCACCAGGTGCCCGCGGCATCGCAGGGGTCCGTGACAAGCTGCCCGTGCAGCATCAGGCCGATGTAATCCTTGGGCAGCAGGATGTGCCGGATGCGGGCATAGGTTTCCGGTTCATGCGCCTTCAGCCAGAGGATCTTGGGCGCGGTAAAGCCCGCCATGGGGCGCACGCCCGCCCGCATCGCAAGGTCGGCATGATCCTGCATGAGCATGTCACATTCCGCATCGCTGCGCCCGTCGTTCCACAGGATCGCGGGGCGGATAACCTGACGGTCGGCGTCCAGCAGGACCGCCCCGTGCATCTGCCCTGACAGGCCGATCCCGCGCAGGGCCGTGCCTGCCTCGGGATGGGTGGCCAGCAGATCGGCAAGGGCGTTCTGGACCGCGATCCACCAGTCGCCGGGGTCCTGTTCGCTGTAGCCACCCCGGGGATGCGCGGTGGCCAGCGGTTTTATGACCGCGGTCATAGGTTGGCGGTCGATGTCCGTCAGGCAGACCTTGACGCCCGAGGTGCCGATATCAATGCCGATGAACATGCGCTTTTCCCCCGTCTTGCGCGCCGGAGTCTACCAACCCCGGGGGCAGGGGCAAGGCACTCTCCTCCGGGGACGCGAGGTGCGCTCACTCATATCCCGTCATTTCCAGATAGCCCTGCCCGCTATGGCTGCCATCGAACCGCACCGGCCCTTCCCAATAGGGAAACAGCGTGCCCATCCAGGCCTGCGGGTTCAGTGGCGCCGTGTCGATCCGCAGACCCTGATCGGGCAGGGTGACGCGCCAGCGCACCGGCACCTCGCGCCCCGCGACGCTGGCCGTTTCCAGCGGGTCCAGCGTCAGCGCGCCATCGCCATAGGCCGTCACCTCGCCCGCCGCCGAGATCCATGTGGCCGAGGTGAAATGCGCACCCGAAGAACTGCGCAGGCCAAAGCCCATCAGCTTGGCGCCATCGTCAAAATGCAGCGACAGCCAGTCCCAGCCCTCCTGATCCTGCGCCAGCGGCTGGGATGACCATTCCCGGTCCAGCCAGGCCTGTCCGGTCACGGCCACGTCGCCCCCGGGCAGGGTCAGGGTGCCGGAAACCTGATAGAATGGCTGGGAATAATAGTGGCTCGCCTCGCCCGTCGGGGATTTGACCGAATAGCCCCGGTCGCCCTGCAAGACCAGCGGCCCCTCAGCCCGCAGGTCCAGGTCGTAGGCAAAATCCTGCCCCCGCGCCCGCAGCTTCAGCGCGTCCAGCGGATCGCCCTGCGTTGCGGTGCTGCGCATCACCCAGTCGTCGATATGGGCTTCGAACGGATCGGGCGTGACACCCGCCTGACCGATGCCACCGCGCGCCAGCCTTTGCGCAAAGCGGTGTTCCCCGGCCGATGTCACGGCGGCATGGCCCATCCAGATCTGCGGCGTCTGCCAGCCGTCGCCATCGCCGGGCAAATCTGTGCCCGGTGACAGCGCAGACCGGAACAGGGTCCACTGCACGCCATAATCCTGCCCGTCGGCGCCGCGCAGGTTGGCGGTCAGATACCACCATTCGATGCGGAAACCGGGGTGTGCGTCGTGGTCGGCCGGAAAGGTCAGTTCGGTGTCCGGGTCCGGCAGGGCAAAGCCGTCGATATCGGTCCCCAATCCGGCAAAGCCCTGCGCCCCGGCGGCGGAGGCAAAGCATATCCACAGGGTTGCCCAGAGGGCCTTAACGGTCATTTGCGAACACCCGCAGCAACTGTCCGCCCGGCATCGACATCAGCCGCCAGACGGGCCAGGCGCTTGCCAGCAGCGCCGCGAGCAGCGCCCAAAGGCCAAGCCACAGCCAGCCGCCGGGAAACACCATCATCGGCAGGCGCCAGCCGAAGGCCTGCACGTTGACCACCGCCAACAGCACCCAGGCCAGCGCCAGCCCGACCGGCACCGCCAGGGCCCACGTCAGCAGGGCCAGCAACGCCGTGCGCGCCAGTTCCGCAAGGGCGATGGTGCCCGGTGTCACACCCAGCGCCCAGACCGGCGCGACCTGCGGCAGCCGCAGCGACGACAGCGTCAGCAGGCTGGTCAGCATGGCAAAACCCGCCACGCCCAGCGTCAGCACGTTCAGCGCCCCGGTCACAAGAAAGGTCTGATCGAAAATCCGCAGCGACAGCGCCTTGACCTCTGCCTGATCGCGCAGCGCGTCCCGGGGCAGGTCGAACCGCTGCCGAAGATCGTCGATCAGCGCGGGCACCCGCGACGGATCGGCGCGCACGGCATAACGCAGGCGCGGCTGGTCGGGATAGCGCGCGGCCAGCGGCCCCGTTCCCGCGATCAGCTGGGCCTGCGGGTTGCCGTAGTCGGAATAGATGCCGACCACCGGCGGCGCCCAGCCTTCGGCCAGGGTCAGGGTATCACCCAGGTCCAGCCCGTCGCGCCGCGCCATCTGTTCGTTGACCAGCACGCCGTCGCCCGTCGCCAGCCGGTCCCAGGCGGCCGGGTCAGCGGACAGAAGTGGCCAATTGTCGCGGTATGTCGGATGATCGGCCACGCCATAGACCTGCGCCGGGGCGCCGCGCAGGGTGATCGCGACCGACCAGATCGGCAGCACCGCGTCGCTGCGGGGGGCCAGCCAGTCGCGGACCGCCGCGGCCTCGGCTTCGGTGCGGGCGGTGACGTAAAGTTCGGACGCCAGCCGCTGGTCGAGCCAGCCGACAAAGGTGCCGCGGAACGACCCGACCATCGTGCCGACGCCGACGTTGGCCGCCAGCGCCAGCAGCAGCGCCATCAGCGCCAGCGACAGGGCAGGCACCTGCTGGCGCGCGTCGGCCACCAGCCATTCGCCCATCGCCCCGCGCGCCAGCCGCGCGCCGCCGCGCAGCAGCCAAAGCAGAACCACCGGCAGCGCCAGCGCCGACCCGATCAGCAGCGCGCCAAGGCAGGCGAAGCCCGCCAGCAGCGATCCGCCCCAGATCGCCAGCACCGCCGCCACGGCCAGCAGGCCCAGCGCCGCCATGGCCTGCACCCGGATCGCGCGGCCCGATGCCATGGCCCAGGCGCGCGGCTGCGCCGGAGCGAGCAGCGGCATTTGCGCCACCCGCCAGAGCGCCTGCGCCCCGGCCACAGCCGCGCCCAGCAGCGCGATCCCCAGCGCCGAGGCGGCCCAGAGCGGATCAAACCCAAGGGTGCCACTGACCTGGGCGCCGTATAGGCCGCGCAGGGTGCCCGCGACCCCGGGCAGCAGCGCCGCGGCGATGCCATAGCCAAGGGCGATGCCCGCAAGACCCGCGATCAGCGCGATTGCCCCCAGTTCCAGCGCCAGAAGACCCATCAGCCTGTTCAGGCTTATCCCAAGGGCGCGCAAGGTGCGAAACGCACCGCGCCGCTGTTCAAAGGCCAGCCCGATGGCGGATTGCACGATGAACAGCCCCACGGCAAAGGACAGCAGACCAAAGGCTGTAAGGTTCAGATGGAAACTGTCCGTCAGTTGCGCCAGCGACGACGTATCCTCGGGCGTCACGCGTCTCAGGTCGGTCACGTCGGACAGCGGCGGCAGGCCCATCGGTTGCTCTGCCGCAATCAGCAGGTGGCTCAGCCGGTCGGTGCCCAGCAGCCGCAGCGCCAGGCCGATGTCCCCCAGCGCGGTGCCCGCGGGCACATCGGGCGATATCCTGAACGGCGGCAGGCCGTCCTGTGCGACCTGTGCCGCGGTTTCGGGGGCCACCAGCAGGAACCCGGTGCCCAGGAAACCGCTCAGCGCGTCCGTGTCCCCCGCCAGCGCGGACAGGGCGGGCTGCGGCGGCGCGGTCAGCGGATCTACACCGACGATGCCCAGCCCCGTGGCAAGCCTGCCTTCGACCACGGGGGACACGTCCCACCCCGCGCGGCGCAGGGCCACATACTGCGCCGGCGTCACGCCGCCGGGTGCCTCGAGCCGGTCAAGACTGTCCTGCCCCATCAGCGCGGCGGCCCGGTCATAACTGTTGCGGGCCTCGGCATTGATCGCCTGCACGCCGGACCAGAGCGCGGTGGCCAGCGCCAGACCAAGCACCAGCGTGGCCAGTTGCACGGGGTGCCGCCGCCAGTGCGACCAAAGCGCCTGAAACGCCGCCCGGTTCACGTCAGCCGACCTTCGCGCAGATGCAGCACGCGGTTCAGACGCGCGGCCAGCCGGGGCGAATGTGTCACCATCAGCAGGGCGGACCGGCTGCGGCCCACGCCGTCCAGCAACAGGTCCATCACATTGTCCGCCGTCGTTTCGTCCAGGTTGCCGGTGGGTTCGTCCGCCAGCACCAGTTCGGGCCGGATCGCCAGCGACCGCCCGATGGCAACGCGCTGCTGCTGACCGCCCGACAACTGTTCGGGGTAGCGGTCAAGCAGGGTATCAAGGCCCAGCCGCGCGGCGATCTCGTCCTGCCATTCGGGGTCGAGCACACCGGCCAGCCGCGCCTGAAACGCAAGGTTCTGCGCGACGGTCAGCGACGGGATAAGGTTCAGCTGCTGGAAGATCACGCTGACGTGGCGGCGGCGGATGGCGGCGCGCCCGGCTTCGTCAAGGTCATGCAGGGGGGCGCCTTGCAGGGTGATCGTTCCACTTTCCGGCGTGTCGAGACAGCCCAGAAGATGCAGCAGCGTGCTTTTGCCCGATCCGCTTTCGCCGGTCAGGGCCACGCTTTCGCCCGCCGCCACATCGACCGAAACGCCGCGCAGCACCTGCAATGGCCCTTCGGAGGTGGCAAAGCTTTTGAAGAGGTTTCGGGCAGACAGCACGGGCGGGGTCCTTTGTCGGGCTATCCGTTGTTACCTAGCAGGGTTTGTCGCGGCTTAAAGCGTTCCGGGTCAAAACCTGAACCGCATTTGGCGTCCCGGGTCAGGGATCCGGGTGCGAAGGGTGACAGTCTGATGTATCAAGTCCGACCGGAAAAGCCCTGCATGGGCCGGAGCCGGTTTCCGCCCCTTGCCCTAGTTGCGGTAGTTCCAGCCGCGCCCGGCGGCGATCTGGAGCCTGCCCCAGGTATTGGCGAGGTCGCGCACCGTTTGTGCCAGCGAAAGCTGCGCGCTGCCGCGCGAGCGTTCCGAATCCAGCAGGTCGAGCACGGTTGTCGTGCCGCCCTGGTAAGTGGCGCGCGACAATTCCACCACCCGTTCGTAGGACCGCAGCGCGTCGCGGGTGGCCGAAAGGCTGGCGGCACTGCGGCTGTAGGCGGTCTGCGCCGCCTGCACCTCTTCCACCGCGCCCAGAACCGATGCGCGCCAGGCCAGTTCCGCCTGCCGCGCGCGGCTGATCGCCTGATCGCGGTTGCCGCGCAGCGCAGGCTGGCGCAGCACCGGCACGCTAAGCGCGGGGCCAAAGTTCCAGCTGCGGGTTGCGGCGCTTGTCACCGTGCCGCTTAGGGTGAGCGCGGGATAAAGTTCCGCCTCGGCCACGCCGATGGCTGCGACGGCCGCTGCCAGATCCCGTTCGGCCGCGCGGATGTCGGGCCGGTTGCGCAGCAGGTCCGCAGGCACCCCGGCATTGGTGCGCGCCCGGGCACGCGGCTGCGGCGCGCCGCGTTGCAGGCTGGCGATCAGCGGCTGGGCCGGTTCCGCCAGCAGGGTCGCAAGGGCATAAACCGTGGCAAGGAAGCTGGATTCGAGCGATGGGATATTCGCCCGCGTCTCGTCATACAGCGCCTGCGCCCGCGCCACGTCAAGATCCGTCACCGTGCCCGCGCTGCGCTGGCGCTGGACCAGATCCAGAGTCTCGCCCCGGCTGGACAGGCTCTGGCGGGTGATCGCCAGCGCCTCCTGGAAATAGCGCGCGTCGATGTAGTTCGAGACCAGCGCCGACAGAAAGGCCAGCCGCGCGACACCCACATCCAGCCCCGCGGACTCGAGCTGTGCCAGCGCCTGTTCGCGGGCGCGCCGTTCGCCTCCGAACAGGTCCAGCATGATCGACGGGTTGAAAGAGGCCGAGGTGCTTTGGCTGTAGCTGACCCCCTCGGCCCCGGACCGGGTAAGATCGCCGCCGATCGATCCGTTGATCTGCGACGGCAGCCCGGTGGTGCGCAGGCTGGCCTGTGCTTCGGAAATGCGCTCGACCGCGGTGCGGATGTCAAGATTCTGCGCCAGACCGCGTTCGACCAGCGCGTTCAGCGTCTGATCCTGATAGTCCGTCCACCAGAGTTGCTGGCTGACATCGCCCAAGGGGGCCGCGTCGCCTTCGGCATAGGCCGCGCTCAGCGCGATGCCGGGGGCGGTGTAGTCGGGGCCCACAGCGGTACAACCCACAAGGCCAAGGGTGAAAAGCGTCATGGCGGGGATGCGCAGGATCATGCAGGCAGACTTTCATTCTTGCGCCGGGGGCAGGAACAGCGGCCCCTGTTCGGTTGGCCCCAGTTCGGTTGGCGCCTGACGGTTGCGCCGCACAATAACCCCGGGGACGGGATTGCCAATGCCCGTGTCCCGCAGCACACTTGGAAATGAAGTGGGCAGAGTGCGGCGCAAGTCTGTTTGTCGTTCATGCCAAACCTGTCGCCTTCCACGGTTTCCCCCTTGAACGCGCGACAGGCCGGGCTCCGTCGCTGCCGGTGCGACAAATCCGCGTGACGTAGCGACAGGCGGGGGCGCGCCTGACAAAAGGCCGGGCGTTGGTGTGGCGACTGCCTATCCGGACTTGCGCGCGACCGGAACGCTGGAAAAGCCGGCCATGCTGGCATAACCGCCGACGATGGCCTTGCGCGCCTCGTGGCTCAGCACGCTGTCGATGTTGTCGAACCCGGCGGGCGCGCGTTTCTCGACCTCGTCGATGACACGTTCGGGACCACCCAGCCTGTTGGTGCGCACCACTTCGGCCGTCTTCGGCAGGCGGTCCTTTTCATAGGCCCAAAGCGCGGCGCGCGGATGTTCGCCCTGCGCCAGTGCATCGGCGATGCAGCGGGCATCAAGGATTGCCTGGCTGGCCCCGTTCGACCCCACGGGATACATCGGATGGGCCGCATCGCCCAGCAGCGTGACGCGCCCGAAGGTCCAGCGCGGCAGCGGGTCGCGGTCGGCCATGGGGTATTCAAAGATCGCGGGCGTGGCACGCACCAGTCCCTCGATGTCCATGCCCGGAACGTGAAAGCGTTTGGCATGGGGCAAGACGGTCGCCAGCGGAACCTGACGCGACCAGTTGTCGGGCGGCGGGCCAGAGATGGCGGGATCCTTGATACGGATGTTCACCACCCAGTTGGTCAGTTGCCTGCCATCCTTGGCCGGCCCGATGGGGTAAAGGACGAACTTGCCCCCCAGACCGCCGCCGATAGCCATGCTTTCCCCGTCCAGCCAGACCGGCCAGTCGGCGGCACCGCGCCACATGGCGACACCCTGCCAGCTTGGCGGCCCTTCGTCGGGGTAAAAGGTGCGCCGTCCCTGCGAATGGATGCCGTCGGCGCAGATCAGCACATCGCCGCGTGCGGTCAGGCCCGCGCCCCCGTCGACCGAATCCGTGAAATGCGCGGTTACGCCGCCCTCGTCCTGCACGAACCCGGCAGATGTGGTTGCCGTGTCGGCCCAGCACGAGATCGATTTTCTGCCCCCGCCCGAGGAGGCATAAGATGAAGGTTCTGATCGCGGGCGCCGGGATCGGCGGGCTGGTCACGGCGCTGATGCTGCACCAGCGC
>JAGXGV010000026.1 GCA_024636635.1 Puniceibacterium sp. | reverse complement strand
GGCCTGAACAATTCCGCCGCGGGCGAATTCACCTTTTCGCTGTTTGTGGTGATCGCCGTGGCGCTGCTGGTGTCCTGGGTGGTGGCGGTGCTGTTCGCGCCGCTGATCGGTGTGACCTTGCTCAAGGAAAATCCTGGTCACGCGCACAAGGGGCCGGGCCGCATCCGGCGGATGTTCCATGGCGTCTTGCGGGGCGCGATGCGGTTCCGCTGGCTGACAATCGGCGCGACGCTTGCGGTTTTCGGCGTGTCGGTCTGGGCGATGCAATTCGTCGAGAACCAGTTCTTTCCCTCTTCGGACCGCCCTGAAATCGTGGTGGACATGACCTTGCAGCAGAATGTGTCGATTACCGAGACCCGCGCGACCATGGACCGGTTCGAGGCGGCGCTGGACGGGAACGACGATGTCAGGTTCTGGACCTCTTATGTGGGCCGGGGCGCGCCGCGCTTCATCCTGTCCTTCGATGTGCCGACGCCGGGACCGAACACCGGCCAGATCGTGATTCAGACGACGGGGATCGAGGGGCGCAACCGCCTGCGCGAGACGCTGACGCAATTCGCGGCGGATGAGTTTCCCGGCGTGGACATCTTCGTCAAGCTGCTGGAAATCGGGCCGCCGGTGGGCCGCCCGGTGCAGTACCGCGTGACCGGGCCCGACCTGCAAGAGCTGCGCGACGTGGCACGCGACATGGCGGCGCTGGTGGCGACGGATGACCGGGTCGACAACATCGTGCTTGACTGGAACGAACCCGCGCGGGTGGTGCGGGTGGACATCGTGCAGGACCGCGTGCGCCTGCTGGGCCTGACGTCACGCGACATCGCCTCGGCGCTGAACGGCATCTATGACGGCACGCAGGTGACCGAATTGCGCGATGGAACCTATCTGATCGACCTGATCGCGCGCGGTTCGGACCAGACGCGGTCATCGATCGAGGGGCTGACCAACCTGCAACTGGGCGGGCCGGATGGCATGCCTGTGCCGCTGTCGTCGATCGCGGTGTTCCGCTATGACACCGAACAGCCGGTGATCCGTCAGGAAAACCGCCGCCCCACGATCACGGTCAAGGCGGCGATCACCACACCGGACCAGCCCGCCACCATCGTCGACGCGCTGGCGCCACAGGTCGCGGCGTTCAACGCCGACCTGCCGATGGGATACCGGGTCGAGGTCGGCGGCTCGGTCGAATCCAGTGCTGAATCGCAGGCACCCATCGCGGCCGTGGTGCCGCTGATGCTGCTGATCATGGCCTTCCTCGTCATGGTCCAGATGCAGAGCTTCCGCAGCGCGCTGGTGGTGTTTGCCGCCGCCCCACTAGGGCTCATCGGTGTCGTTGCGGCGCTGTTGCCGTCGGGTGCGCCGCTGGGGTTCGTCGCGATCCTGGGGGTGCTGGCGCTGATCGGCATCCTGATCCGCAATTCGATCATCCTTGTGCATGAAATCGAGGTGCAGATCAGGGACCACGGGCTGTTGCCCTGGGATGCGGTGTTCACCGCTTCGGACAGCCGGGCGCGGCCGATCCTGCTGACCGCGGCGGCGGCCAGCCTTGCGCTGATTCCGATCTCGCGGCAGATCTTCTGGGGGCCGATGGCCTATGCGATGATGGGCGGCATCATCGCGGGCACGGTGGTGACGCTCGTGTTTGTTCCGGCGCTGTACCTCGCGGTCTACCGCGTCAAGCGGCCCGATCCGTCGGCATCCTGACCCGGCCCGGCGCGGTTGGGGCCAAACGCCTCGTGCCCCGACCTTTTGCAAGGACGGGGCAGGCGGTCCCGCAGGGGACGGGATCCGCCGACACACGGGGGCCGTGTGCCGACGGAATGTCTGGATCAGGCGTCCTGTTTGGCCAGCGTGCCGACCGTCACGTCGACGGTCTTTTCCGATCCGTTGTGCAGGATCTTGACCGGCGCGACGGCGTCGGGATCGGTCGAGGCGACGGCGCGGGTCAGGTCGCGCAGTTCGGTGATCTCGGTCCCGTTGAAGGACAGGATGATGTCGCCTTTTTCCAGACCGGCCTTGGCGGCGGGGCTGTCGGCGCTCACCACCTCGACCACCGCGCCTTTGGGCTTTGCGTACCCCAGCACCTGGGCGATATCCTCGGGCATCGGCTTGATCTGGACGCCCAGCCAGCCGCGGGTGATGCTGCCATCATCCGACAGGTCCGCGACGATGGTGCGGACCAGATCCGACGGCACGGCAAAGCCGATCCCGACAGACCCGCCATCGGGCGAGAAGATCGCGGTGTTCATGCCGATCACCTTGCCTTCGTTGTTGAACAGCGGACCGCCCGAATTGCCCCGGTTGATCGCCGCATCCGTCTGGATGAAGTCGTCATAGGGCCCGGCGTTGATGTTGCGCGACAAGGCCGACACGATGCCGGATGTCACAGTGCCGCCCAGACCAAAGGGATTGCCGACGGCCACCACCTCGTCCCCCGGGCGCATCTGGTCGGAATCGCCGAATTCGATGAACGGCAGCTTTTCGTCCGAGGTGACCTGAAGCAGCGCCACATCGGTCAGCGGGTCGCTGCCCAGCACCTTGGCATCAAGGCTGCGGCCATCCGCCAGCTTCACCGTGACCGTTTCCGCGCCCTCGACGACATGGTTGTTGGTGACGATCTTGCCATCCTCGGAAATGATGAAGCCGGACCCAAGGCCCTGACGCGCGGGCTGCTCGCCGTCCTGCGGCATCATCTTTTCGAACTGGCGGCGCAGTTCATCGGGCATGCCCTGGGGGAACTGGCCCTGCATGTCCGAAGGTTGCGCCTTGGCGGTGACCTCGATGAAGACCACGGCGGGTGACACAGCGTCGACCAGGTCGCCGTAGCCGCCCGCCGGTACGGCGTATGCGGGCGTCGCGGTGGTCAGCGTGGCGCCGGTTGCGCCAAGCGCGGCCACAAGGGCGGCGGAACCTGCAAGGCGGCGGAAAAGGGGAGTGGATGTCATCTGTGAACGCTCCGTTCGTTTTGCTTCTGATGATCTCCATATGATCCGCCGACCTCACAGTCGGGTGCCTTGCGTTATACAAATATTTTAACACTGCCGCCGCCCTTGCCCTTGGCGATCCGAGGGGTGATTTTACAGCCAGGGCGCCGCCCGGTGGTGCACCAGGAATGAGGACGGGAATGAAACTGCTTGTGGTCGAAGACGATGCAACGACGGGGGCCTATATCGCCCGCGGCCTGCGCGAAGAGGGGCAGAGCGTCGATCTGGTCACCTCGGGGCGCGAAGGGCTGATCCAGGCGACGGCGGGCCATTATGACGTGCTGATCGTCGACCGGATGCTGCCCGGAATCGACGGCATGACCCTGGTCAAGACGCTGCGCGGCGCGGGCAATCAAACGCCCGTGCTGTTCCTGACGTCGCTCGGCAGTGTCGAGGACCGAATCGGCGGTCTGAACGCGGGCGGCGACGATTATCTGGTCAAGCCCTTCGCGTTCGGAGAACTTTCTGCCCGGGTCGCAGCACTGGCCCGCCGCCCCCAAGCGGTCGAGCAGGAAACGGTGCTGCGCGCCGGTCCGCTGGAAATGGACCTGATCGCGCGCAAGGTCACCCGCGAGGGCCAGGAGATCGACCTTTTGCCGCGCGAATTCGCCATTCTGGAACATCTGATCCGCCGCAAGGGGCGGGTGCAGACACGGACCATGCTGCTGGAATCGGTCTGGGACATCTCGTTCGATCCGATGACCAATGTGGTGGAAACCCATATCAGCCGCCTGCGGGCCAAGGTGGACAAGCCGTTCGACACCGAACTGATCAAGACGGTGCGCGGGGCCGGTTACCGGATCGACGCGTGACCCTGAAGGGCGCGTCGATGCTGCGGTCCATGCCGCTGCGGCTGGCGGGGGGGCTGGTGCTGCTGTTTTCGGTGGTGTCGCTGGTCGGGCTGGCGGCCAGCTATGTCTACACCCAGGCGTCGTTCGAGATGACGATGCGTGCCGATCTCACGCAGGACATGGCCGGTTTCCGCGCCGCGCCTTCGGCCGCCGCGCTGGCAACACTGGTCGAGGCCGAGGCGCGCAGCACCGACCCCGAACGTGTGGTGCTGAGCTATTTTGCCCCCAACGGGCGGCACTATGGCAATGCGGTGGTGGCGCGGGACGCCGATGGCTATCGCATCCTGTCGGATCTGCCCGGCCGCCCCGAAATCACCGGGCGCTATCTGGCGCTGACCGCATCGTTGCGCGGCGGGCAACTGACCGTGGCGCGCAGCCGGGGCCAGATCGACGCGCTGCGCGGTGTGTTCCTGAACATTCTGGGCCTGTCGCTGCTGCCGACGATCCTGATCGCGCCGTCCGGTGGGCTGATCCTGGCGCGGCGCGGGGCGCAGCATGTGGCGGTGATCGGCGGCACGCTCGACCGGCTGACCTCGGGCGACCTTGAGTCGCGTGTGGGCGACGTGCGGGGCTGGTCCGACGATCTGGCCCGGATCGGTACCAAGGTGGACCAGATGGCGCAAAGTCAGGAAAACACGGTGGCCAGCCTGCGGCAGGTGTCGTCGGACATTGCCCATGACCTCAAGACCCCGATCCAGCGGGTCGCGGTGCATCTGCACGACCTGTCACAAAGCGACGACCTGCCGGGCCACGAACGCGCGCTGGTGGACAAGGCTCTGGATGAACTGGACGGCATCGTGTCGGTGTTTCATTCCCTGCTGCAACTGACGCAGATCGAAAGTGGTTCACCCCGGGCGCGGTTCGCGCCGGTGGATCTGACGGAGCTGTGCCAGACGCTGTGCGACGTCTACGAACCCTCGGCAGGCGAAAACGGCCAGACGCTGAACTGCGTGCTGCCCGAAACGCCGGTGCGCCCCGTGACGGGGGACCGCAACCTGCTGGGGCAGGTATTGGCGAACCTGATCGAGAATGCGCTGCACCATACACCGAAGGGCAGCACGATTACGGTGTCCCTGTCGCAGGGCGCGTCCCATGTGGACCTCACCGTGCAGGATTCCGGCCCCGGCATCCCCGAGGCAGAGCGTGATCTGGTGCTGCGTCGGCTTTACCGGCTGGACCGCAGCCGCACGACGCCGGGCAACGGGCTGGGGCTGTCGCTGGTGGCAAGCATTGCGCAGGTGCATGACGCCGAACTGCGGCTTGGCGATGCCGGCCCGGGCCTTCGGGTCACGATTGTCTTTCCGGGCTGAGCCTGCGGATCACGCTTGGCTTTCCGGGCTGAGCAGCGCCTCTTTCAGGGTGCGGGCCGGGGTCGCGGTCTGACGCAGGTCCAGCGCGGTATGAAGATCGACAAGGTGGCTGCGCATCAGATCCCTGGCCGTCGCGCCGTCGCCTGCGGATATCGCCTCGATCAGGGCGTGATGCGCATGGCTTTCGCACAGGGCCGATTCCCGGCGCCAGTACAGCGCGATGATCAGTGACGACCGCGCGATCAGCGTGGCGATGAAGCCCGCGATCACCGTCTGCCCCGCGATGCGGGCGATTTCGGTGTGGAACTGGCCCGAGAGGTGCAGCGCGCGGCCGCGATCCCCGGCGGCGATGGCGGCATGTTCCTTGGCGCTGTGAGCGCGCAGGCTGTCGGAATCCGACCCGGTGGCGCGGCTGGCGGCCATGAGCGCGGTGCGCGGTTCCAGCAGTTCGCGCGCCTCGAAAACCTCGCGCGCCTCCTGCTGGCTGGGCTGCGCGACAAATGCGCCGCGATTGCGCTGGATTTCCACCAGTTGGTTATGGGCCAGCCGCTGAAGGGCGGCGCGCACGATCGTGCGCGAGACGCCGTAGACCTCGCCGATCTCGTCCTCGCCAAGCTTGGTACCAGGGGCCAGCCGGTGTTCATGAATCGCAAGCGACAGCGCCCCGGCCACCCGGTCACTGGCGGCAAGACGTTCAAGGTTCAGCGGGCGGGTGGATCTGTCTTCTGGCATCATCACAACTCTGGTCGCGTGGTTGGCAGAATCCTGCGCCGACGGCAAGGCGGGGGCCAGTCCCGCCCGATCCCGTACGAAACTGTATACAATGTTGTGTCCTGAAATCAGGCATTGCCCTGCGTCTTTGCGGAATTTTTAGGCAACTCCGTGCAGGGCGTGCAGGCGGGTGTCGAACCTGTTTGCGCAATTCGTGCCGGCCCCGATTTAATCCATGACATGCCACGGGGGTACCATGAGCCAACCTGTCCAAGACCTTGAACTGGTGTCCGTCACCAAGCGTTATGGCAAGACGATTGCCGTAGATAACATAAATCATCATTTCAAACCAGACAGTTACACCTGCCTTCTGGGTCCGTCAGGCTGTGGAAAATCCTCGACCCTGCGGATGATCGCAGGGCATGAATCGGTCAGCGAGGGCGCGATAAACCTTGCGGGCCGCGACATATCCCACCTGCCCCCCGCCAAGCGCGGCACTGCGATGATGTTCCAGAGCTATGCCCTGTTCCCGCATCTGTCGGTCACGGACAATGTGGCCTTCAGCCTCAAGATGAAGGGTGTGGATGTGTCGCAGCGCCGCAGGAAGGCGCAGGAGATGCTTGAACTTGTGGACCTTATGGCGATGGCCGACCGTCTTCCCGCCCAGCTTTCGGGGGGTCAGCAGCAGCGAGTGGCGCTGGCGCGCGCGCTGATCACGCGGCCGCAGGTTCTGCTGCTGGACGAGCCGCTGTCGGCGCTGGACCCGTTCCTGCGTATCCGGATGCGGGGCGAATTGCGCAAGTTGCAGCGCGAACTGGGAATCAGCTTTGTCCACGTGACCCACGGTCAGGACGAGGCGCTGGCGCTGGCGGACGAGATCGTGGTGATGAACAACGCTGTCATCGAACAGGCCGGTCCGGCGCGCGAGGTGTTCAACGCGCCCCGCACCCGTTTCGTGGCGCAGTTCATGGGCGGGCACAACGTCGTCGCCCTGCCCGAAGGACATTTCGCCATCCGGTCGGACGCCGTGGGTGTCGGTTCCGCTGACACGGGCGTCGAGGCGCATGTGACCGGGATCGAATATCAGGGCACGCATGTGTCCGTGCTGGCGCGCATCACCGGGGATCAGGAATTGACCGCGCTGGTGCCCGATAACGAGTTCTATGCCAACCCGCGCAGCCCCGGGGACCGCGTCGGTCTGACCTGGGACACGCGCAATCTGCACAAACTGACCGCGCAAAGCGGCGAAGACGTCTGACAAGGAGAGAGACATGACGAAGACGAACATTTCCCGCCGTGGCATGCTCAAGGGCGGTGCTGCCTTTGCCGCCGGATCGACCCTGGGCGCGCCGATGATCTGGGCCCAGAACATCAAGGACGTGACCCTGCGCCAGTTCGGCACGGGCGTGTCCAACCTCAACGAGGTCGGGCAGAAGGTGAAGGAAGATCTGGGTTTCACGCTCGAGATGACGGCGCTGGACACGGATTCCGTTACGCAGCGCGCGGCGACCCAGCCCAACAGCTTTGACATTGCAGATATCGAATACTTCATCTGCAAGAAGGTCTGGCCCGCGGGCAACCTTCAGGCGATGGATACCAGCAAGATCAAGAACTACGACAAGATTGTCGGCATCTTCCGCGATGGCAAGCTTACCCCCGAAAGCGAGATCGCGCAGGGCACCGCGCCGCACACGGTCGGCTTTACCTCGGGCCCCGATGGCACGGATTTTGTGCAGGAGGAATCCGGCTGGATGACCCTGATCCCGACGATCTACAATGCCGACACCCTTGGCATCCGTCCCGATCTGATCGGGCGTCCGATCAGCAAATGGTCAGAACTGCTGAACCCGGAATTCCGGGGCAAGGCGTCGATCCTGGACATTTCGTCGATCGGGATCATGGACATGGCGATGGTGGTCGAGTCGATGGGTGAGCACACCTATGGCGACAAGGGCAACATGACCAAGGAAGAGATCGACATGACGCTGGCGATCTTTACCGAGGCAAAGCAGGCCGGCCAGTTCCGCGCCTTCTGGAAGTCGTTCGACGAATCGGTGAACCTGATGGCGTCCGGCGAGGTGGTGATCCAGTCCATGTGGTCCCCCGCGATCACCGCGGTGAAGTCCCGAGGCATCGAATGTGTCTACCAGCCGCTGGAAGAGGGCTACCGGTCCTGGGGTGGCGGCATCGGGCTGTCCAAGGCGCTGACCGGGCTCGAGCGGGATGCGGCCTATGAATACATCAACTGGTATCTCGACGGCTGGGTCGGCGGGTTCCTGATGCGGCAGGGCTATTATTCCGCCGTGCCCGAAACCTCGAAGAACCACATGACTGAAAACGAATGGGGCTACTGGTTCGAGGGCAAGGAAGCCACCGACGTCATCACATCGCCCTTCGGCGATCCGCTGGCGCAGGTGGGAGAGGTGCGCGACGGCGGTTCCTTCGAGGAACGCATGGGGGCCGTGGCCTGCTGGAACTCGGTCATGGACGAGAACCAGTACATGGTGCGCAAGTGGAACGAGTTCATCGCGGCGTGATGGGTTGCGCCGGGACCGGGCGAAGACGCCTTGTCCCGGCGCCGGAGTGGGGGCCAGCCCCCACACCCCCGGGGTATCTGGAAAAAGAAGAAGCGGGGCGGATTTGCATGGAGCGGTCGGCGGGATGACACAGGGTGCTTTCGGGACATGGGGGGCTTTCGCGACATGACGGGGCGGATCAGGGCGGGAACCGTGGCCTGGTTGCAGGCGGCGCCGATGGCGCTGGTGCTGCTGGTGTTCCTCGTGGCGCCGATCCTGATGATCGGGATCGTCAGCTTCTGGCAGGCGACGGAGTTTTCCATCGTTCCGGCGTTCGAATTCGACAACTATGAATTCCTGTTCGGATCTTCGGTCACTTACCGGGTGTTTCTCAATACTTTCAAATATGCGCTGATCGTCTGGGTGTTCACCTTCCTGATCGGGTTCACCGTGGCCTATTTCCTGGCCTTTCACGTGCGGACCCTGACCTGGCAGATCGGGCTCTTCCTGTTGTGCACGATCCCGTTCTGGACCTCCAACATCATCCGGATGATCAGCTGGATCCCGTTCCTGGGGCGTAACGGCATCGCCAATTCGGCGCTTATATCCTGGGGGGTGATCGACGAGCCGCTGGACTGGCTGCTGTTTTCGGATTTTGCCGTGATCCTTGCCTTTGTGCACCTTTACACGTTGTTCATGGTGGTGCCGATCTTCAACACCATGATGCGCATCGACAAATCGCTGATCGAGGCGGCGCGGGACGGTGGCGCGAGCGGTGTGCAGATCCTGTGGAACGTGATCATTCCGCTGTGCAAACCCGGCATCATGATCGGGTCGATTTTTGTCATCACGCTGGTGATGGGGGATTTCATCACCGTGCGGTTCATGTCCGGTTCCCAGTCCGCGAATGTCGGACGGCTGATTTCCAACGACATCGCGCTGTTGCAATATCCGTCCGCGGCGGCGACAGCTGTGGTACTGCTGGGCACCGTGCTGATCGTGATCGCAATCCTGCTGCGCTTTGTCGACATCCGGAAGGAGTTGTAACGTGGAACCCCGGCCCCGTTCTTTCTATGTCCTTGGCGCATTCTTTGTGCTGTTCCTGCTGTTCCTTTACGGGCCGACGATCACCATCGGCATCCTGTCCTTCCAGGGCGAGTCGGGCGGGCTGACCTTTCCGATGCGGGGCACTTCGGTCCACTGGTTCCGCAACCTGTTCGAGCAGCAGGCGGTGGGTGACATCTGGGGCAGCTTCCGGCGCAGCTTTGCGCTGGGCATGATGGTCATGGTCACGACCGTGGTGGTGTCGGTCATGGGGGGGCTGGCGTTCCGCAAGCGGTTCGCGGGCTCTGGCCTGTTGTTCTATCTCATCATCACGTCGCTGGTGATCCCGTCGATCCTGATCTCGCTGGGCGTCGGGCTCATGTTCTCGCAAGCGGGGTTGACCGTGCACTGGGCGACCAGCGGATTCGGCGCGCAGCTGACCTGGACGCTGCCCTTTGGCCTGCTGATCATGTTCGCGGTCTTCAACCGCTTCGACCCGAGCTACGAGGAGGCGGCGCATGACCTTGGCGCCAGCCCCTGGCAGACGCTGCGCCATGTGGTGCTGCCGATCATCGCGCCGTCGCTGATCGGGGTGGCGCTGTTCGGCTTCACGCTGAGCTATGACGAATTCGCCCGTACCCTGCTGACGGCGGGCAGCTACAACACCCTGCCACTTGAGATTTACGGGATGACGACCAATGTCACGACGCCGGTGCTTTATGCGCTGGGCACGCTCACGACGCTGTTTTCGCTGCTGATGATCGGCGTCTTCCTTTGTGTCACATGGTTTGCCACGCGTCGCAGGGCAGCCATGGGGTCGGATGCGGGCAGCGGGCTCGTATGATTGTTCTCATTAATCCCAACAGCACCGTGTCGATGACCGATGCCATGGTGCGCACTGCGCAGGATGTCGCTCCGGGGGTGCGGGTGGTCGGCTGGACATCGCATGACGGCCCGCCCGCCATACAGGGGCCCGAGGATGGTGCCGCCTCTGTTCCACCGCTGCTGGAGCTGGTTGCCAAGGCGTCGGACCTGGGCGCGCGGGCGGTGATCATCGGCTGTTTCGACGATACCGGCCTGGACGAGGCGCGCCAGGTCGCGACCTGCCCGGTGATCGGGATCGGGCAGGCGGCCTATCATCTGGCCGTGCTGGCGGGCGCGCGTTTTTCGGTGGTGACCACGTTGGCGGTGTCGGTGCCGGTGCTCGAACAGAACATCCGCCGCTATGGGTTGTGGGGTCAACTGGGCCGGGTGCGGGCCAGCGGTGTGGCCGTGCTGGATTTGGAGGGTGACGCCGAGCTTGCCGCCCGCCGGGTGCTTGACGAAATTGCCGACGCCGCGGCCACGGACGGGGTGCAGAGCATCGTTCTGGGCTGCGCGGGCATGGTCGACCTGCCGGCCCGCGCCGAAGAGGAAAGCGGTGTGCGGATCATCGACGGCGTGCGCGCGGCGGTGCAGATCGCTGCGCTGCTTTGACTTGGCCCCCGCACGGTGGCAGGCGCGAACCGGTCAGTCAGTCCGCCGTATCGAGCCAGATCGTGACGGGACCGTCGTTGACCAGGCTTACCGCCATGTCGGCGCCGAAGCGGCCCGTTGCGACGGGCACGCCCTGCGCCTGGACGCGGCCCGCAAGATATTCATACAGGTGGCGCCCCTCGTCCGGGGCGGCGGCGCTGGAAAATCCCGGCCGGTTGCCGCGCGATGTGTCGGCGGCAAGGGTGAACTGGCTGACGACCAGCGCCGCGCCCGCCACGTCGATGATCGAGCGGTTCATCTTGCCCGAAGCGTCGCTGAAGATCCGCAGCTTGGTGATCCGGGTGGCCAGCCGGTCGGCTTCGGCCTTGGTGTCGCCCTGCATGGCGCAGACCAGGACCAGCAGACCGGGGCCGATTTCGCCCAGCACCGCGCTCTCGACCGAGACCGAGGCGCGGCTGACGCGTTGCAGCAAAGCCCTCATAATTCGTTCAGCCAGGGCGGGTTGGCGCCGGCCCGGCTGACCGTGACAGCCGCAGCGCGGGCCCCCAGTTCGACGGCGGGTTTTAACGCGTCAAGCGGGGCGCCGCGCAAGGCATCGCGCGTCAGCAGGCCGTCGCGGGCCAGGCCGGCCAGAAGGCCCGCGTTGAACGTGTCGCCCGCGCCGACCGTGTCGATCACCGTGGCCTTTGTGGCGGGCACACGCAGGGTTTCGGTGGCGGTGGTGGCGTCCACGCCTTCGGCGCCGCGCGTCACCAGCACCAGCGCGGTGCCTGCGGCGATCAGATCCCCGGGGGTGGTGCCAAGCCACTCCATGTCCTCGTCAGAAACCTTGACGATGTCGGCGCAGGGCAGCATGGCGCCCAGCCGGTTGCGGTACGCCGCTTCGTCCTTGATGAAATCGGGCCGGATGTTCGGGTCGATCATCACCACCCGGCTGCCCTTTTCGCGCTGGCAAAGCATGGCGTAGGTGTCGGCGGCGGGTTCGCTGACAAGGCTGATGCCGCCAAAGAACAGCGCTGAAACCGTGTCGTGCATTTCAGGCAGATCCTGCACGGCGAGCAGGCGTCCGGCAGTCATTTCATCGTAGAAGGCGTATTTCGCCTGGCCGTCGGTCAGCGTCACGAAAGCCAGCGTGGTCGGGCGTTCGCTGCGCGGCGACAGCGAATAATCGACCTGCGAATGGTCCAGCGAGGCGCAGAGCTGGCTGCCGAAAAGATCGGTGGACAGGCCGCCGAAATAGCCCGACGGCGCGCCAAGCCGCCCGAGCGCGATGGCGGTGTTGAACACGGCCCCGCCCGACAGCGGCGCGAAGGCGGGTTCGCCCGCCGTCGTTTCGCGGGGCAGCATGTCAATCAGGGCTTCGCCGCAGCACAGGATCATGAGGGTCCTCCTTGGTGTTTGCGCCAAACTGCCTTGTGGGCGCGACGGGGGCAAGGGGGCGCGGCGCGGGATGCGATTGCATACGCCAGTCCGGCGCGCAACCGACGGTACGCGGGCGCCCCACTGCGGCGGCCTACTGGTTCATCGCGATGACATAGCCCACGATGGCGGCGGCGATCAGGCCGAGGATCACCGCGAAGGTGATCTTCCAGGCCGACCACGGGCGTTCACCCTGCACCCGCCCGGTCTGGCCGTTCACGACAAACCGGTAGGTTTCGGCCCGGTATTTGTAGGCGGCCAGCCAGACCGGCAGCAGCACGTGTTTGAAGGTCACGGCGCTGATGTCGGTATCGACATGGTGGATGCGCTGCTGGTCGCCGCCGATGTCGAATTTCACATCCCGCGCGATCTGCTGGTCCATCAGGGCGCGCGCCTCGTCAAAACCGGCGTCAAGGTTGACAGTATACGCCTCGGCCCGGAACCCGGCCAGAAATTCGGGCCGGTAGGGTTCGAGCCGGGTCAGGTCCCAGGGTTGCAGCGCATCGGTGAACCGCTTGGGCAAAGAGGTCGAGGCCAGTACCAGCACATCGTCAAAGAACCGCGCGACCCGGCCCGAGGCAGGCCGCCAGCGGATCTTCTGCACGCGCTGCATCTGCGGCTTGCCGTCGCGCATCACGGTGCGGGTTTCGTAATAGACCGTGCCACGTTCGCCCCGGTAGGCCGATCTCGTGTCGGCGTCATAGGTCCAGTAGGGCACATAGATGCCCTGCATCCGCCGACCCTTGCGGGCATAATCCGTCAGGCCGTTGGGCGCGAACCACAGCCCGCCCAGCCAGTCGGTCATCGCCTGCCTAGCCTTCGGTTCGTCAAGTTCAAAGGGCAGGACGCCGCGTGGCTTGATGTGCCGGTGCGTGCCGGTGTCTGCCACGACAGGCGTGGCGCAGAACGGACATTCTGTTGCATGTACGTCGGGGTCGAATTCGACCTGCGCGGCGCAGTTGGGGCAACTGGTGACGCGGGTCTCTTCCATTTCCTGAAGCGGCAGCAGATTGTCCAGCGCGCGGCGGAAATCCAGTTCTTTGATGCCGCCGTCCCAGGGGCCGGTTGCGCCGGTGACCTTTTCGGTATTGCCGCAGTGGTCGCAGATCAGCAGGCCCTGCGCGGGGGCAAACCGCATGTCCGACCCGCAGGCATTGCAGGGAAAGCGGTGTTCCTGCACGGGGGCAGGCGCGGGGGCAGGGATATCGGACATGAACGCTTGGCAGCTCCGGTGGCAACGGTTTCGGGCAGGCGGCGTCGGTCAGGCGCCCGGCGGCGGCGGCGGCATCACGGTGAACAGCTGAGCAAGCTCGTTGACATCCTCGGCCCGCATCCAGCCGTCCTGACCGGCGGTCCAGACATAGGTTTCGCGTGTCAGGTCGCCTGTGCTGGCCATGCGTCCCAAAGAGGCGCGCGAAAACGGGCCCTTGGTCTGGCCGTTCTCGGCGATGTGCCAGACGTGTTCGACGGGCGGCGGCGGTGGGGCGGCGGGCGCCTGTGCCGCAGGCGCGGCCCCCCACGGACCCGCTTGGGCCATCTGATTGGCCATCGCCATGCCCATGCCCGCGCCAAGCCCTGCGGCCATGCCACCCCCGGCGGGGTTGTTCGCGGCGGCGGTCATCGCCTCGGCTGCGGAATATTGCGTGAACTTGCCCAGATCCCCGGCCAGCCCCATCGAGGTCCGCTTGTCCAGCGCCTGTTCGACCGCCGGGGGAAGCGAGATGTTTTCGATATACATCTCGGGCATGGTCAGGCCATAGCCCTTGATCGTCTCCGAAATCTCGGCCGCGACCAGCTTGCCCAGATCGGCGGTGTTGGCCGCCATGTCGAGCACGGGGATACCGGACGATGCAAGCACGCGGCTGACTTCCTGAACGATGATGTTGCGGATCTGAAAGCTGATCTCGTCCATCGTGAATTCGCCGTCCGTACCGACGATTTCGCGCAGGAATTTCGCGGCATCCGTCACCCGGATCGAATAGGTGCCGAAAGCGCGCAGGCGCACCGGTCCGAATTCGGGATCGCGCGCGATGATCGGGTTCTTGGTGCCCCACTTGAGGTCGTTGAACCGGGTGGTCGAGACGAAATAGACCTCTGACTTGAATGGCGATTTGAAGCCGTGATGCCAGTGCTGAAGCGAGGTCATGATCGGCATGTTGTTGGTTTCAAGCATGTACAGCCCGGGCGTGAACACATCCGCAAGCTGGCCTTCGTGCACAAAGACCGCCGTCTGGCCTTCGCGCACCGTCAGCTTGGCGCCGTACTTGATCTCGTGGCCCTCACGTTCGAACCGCCAGACCATGGTGTTGCGGGTGTTGTCGGTCCAGTGGATGACGTCGATGAACTGCCCGCCGAGAAAGTCGAAAATGCCCATGTCAGGGCCTCCTGTCGTGGGTTGAAGTCAGCTCGACCCGCCAGAATGCAGCACGGCAAGGTCCCGCACGATGGGGCGGGCCTCATCTGCGGTCATGCCGGCGGTCAGGCGGGGATCGTAGAGCATCTTGAGAAGGATTTCGTCATGTGTGGTCAGCAGGGCGAACTCGTCATCGTCGTTAAAGATCGACGGGCGCGCCTGCGGGCTGTCGTTGGCAAGACCAAGGCCCTGCGCGATCTCTTCATGGATACAGGACTGCATCAGCAGGTCGGGATGTTCGGCCCGCACAAGGGCGATGGCCTTGCCGTAACTGTATCCGCCGTTGTCCTCGGAAAAGGCGATGACAAGACAGTGGATCGCGCGCGGCAGGTTGTCGAAGATCCGCAGCGAGGCCGGGTTGATGTCCGGCACCAGTTGCAGGATGCGCGGCCGGACCAGCGCCTTGTCGTCCTCGCTCATGAACAGGACGTGGAAATTGGGCGAATCGTCGGACATGGTGATCGGATGGCCGGTCACGCGTGCCATGCGGCTGACGTAGCGCGCCAGTGCGGCAGAATCCGCACTGCGTTCCGCTTCGGTGACAGAGGGGCCGAATTCGGCTGTCACCCGCACCGGCTGGATCCATTTCTTGATCCGGCCCAGACTGCCTGACGACGGGCGAAACCCCTGTCCGCGTTCGTATTCCTCGGCCAGGGCGATGCGTTCGAAATTGCGCATCAGCACGGTGTCGGTGAACGGAGTATCCGGTCCGCCGCCATCCACGCGCAACAGGCCCTGCGACAGCAGGTCGGCCTGCACCCGCGTATAATAGCTGGCCAGTGCCGCGCTGGCGGGCGACGGCATCCGGCGCGGCGTCGGCTTGGCCGCCGGTTGCGGCGCAACAAGCCCCGCAGGCCGTGCTTGCGGCTTGACCTCGGGTTGAACGGGCGGTTGCGTTTCGCAGGACGCAAGAGCCAGCAGGATCAGGGCTGCACAAAGGCCGCGACGGATCATGTCATGCCTTCGGGACAGAGGTGCCGGCCGTATCGCCGGTCCCGTCGCGGCGCGCCTTGGCCGAGGCCAGCGTATCGCGCAGCTCTTTCTCCATCTTCTTCAGCTCATCTTCGGCTTTGGCGCGGCGCGCCTTGCCTTCGTCCGCGATCTGAAGGCTTTCGTTGATGGTGCCGATCAGGTCGGCATTGGCCTGCTTGACCGCCTCGATGTCGAATACGCCGCGCTCCATCTCCTTACGGATCACCTTGTTGGAATCGCGCAGGTTCTTGGCATTCGAGGTGAGCAGTTCGTTGGTCAGGTCATTCGCCTCGCGCACGGCATTGGCGGCTTCGGCGGACCGCTGGATGGTCACGGCCTGCGCCAGCTGGGTTTCCCAAAGCGGAACGGTGTTCACCAGGGTCGAGTTGATCTTGGTGACCAGCGACTTGTCGTTTTCCTGCACCAGCCGGATTGACGGAAGCGACTGCATAGTCACCTGCCGCGTCAGTTTCAGGTCGTGTACCCGGCGTTCCAGATCATCGCGGGCGGCGCGCAGGTCACGCAGTTCCTGCGCCTTCATCACCTGATCAGCCTCGGGGGCGGCCTTGACCTCGGCATCTTTCGCCGGGATGTCGATCTCATCCAGACCCCTCAGCCGTTCCGTGCCGGCCGCGATGTAAAGCGCCAGCTCGTCATAGAAATCGAGTGTCTTTTCGTACAGCAGATCCAGCGACTTGATGTCCTTGAGCAGGGCATGTTCGTGCTTTTGCAATTCTTCGGTCACACGGTCGATCTGCAACTGCACCTTTTCGAACTTGGCGGTGAACTTGGCAAAGGGCGCGGCACGGCCCAGCAGTTTGTCCCACCAGCTTCGGTCGCGGCGCACGTCAAGTTCGGATACCGAAAAGCCGCGGATCGTGCTGACGATCGACCGCAGCGAATCGCCGGCCGGTCCCACATCCTTGTTGCGCACATCGGCCAGCATGGCTTGGCTGATCTCTTGCAGTTCCGCCTGCGCGGCCGAACCGAACGACACGATGGATTGCGTGTCGGTCATGTCGATCTCGTCCATGCGCGAACGGATCTCTTCGCCCACCCTCGAATCCGCCTCGGCCAGGGGCACGACGGCATTGGCATCCCTCGGCTCGGGCAGAACCACGGCGTTGACCTCATCGACCAGAGCCAGCGTTTCCTGCGCCTTGGCGCGGACAGTCTCAGACATGGAAAATCCTCATTTCGATGGAAAGGGGCCCCTCTAATCGAGGCGCACCCCTTCGCGTTGCAGACGGTCGCGCAGGACCTCGATCTCGACATTGAGATCGCTGTTGGTGTCCAGCAGCAGCTTCTTTGTCTTGGCGCCGAACGTCTCTTCGAGATCGGTCAGCAGCAGCATGTAATCGGTGCGCGCCTGCGCATCGCGGGTGCGGGAATAGACATCGGCAAACTTGACCGAGGCATCGCGCGCCCCCATCAGATAGACGCCCAGAAATTTGCGCGCGGCGGTCAGGTCGCGCGGGTCCTCTTCCACAGTGCGCAGCAGTTCACGCGCCCGGATCTGAAATCGGTCGACGCGGGCCTCGACCTGTCGGTCGCCGGCGCGGGCCACGGCGGCGCTTGTCTCGGCCAGGTATTTCTCGGCCTCGTCCACGACCCGGGCAACGCGGTCCTGCTGGAAGGTGTCGATGCCCTCCATCCCCTTGTTCTTCAGTGGGTCGATGCCGAAGGCGCCCAGATGCAGCGCCCCGGCGGCAAGGCCGTAGATGATGGGCGCGACCACGCCGGGATCGACCTTGAACGCCGCAAGCCCGGTCCCGATACCCGCCAGCGCCGCGGCAAAGATCTTGCGCGGGATGGCAGGGCGGCGGGCGACGCGGCGGAACTTGAATTCGGCCTCGGCCCGCAGACCGTCGCGCAGCAACCAGGCGCCCAGCGTCAGCGCGGCGGCCCCCAGCAGTCCTGCGGCCAGCCCGGTGGCCCCGGCGGCCAGCGATGTGAAGGCAAGAAGCACGGGCGGGAGGAACAGCAGGTTGCTGCGCGCCCCGACCGGATCGACACGCGCGCCGTCAAAGGCGGGCCGGTCCGTCCCTGTCGGCCCACTGGCGCCCGGACTGAATTTGCCGCCAAAGCGTTGCGCCATGCTCTACAACCCCCCGACAATACCGGTCGAAACCCCGAAAAGGAGCACGATCAGAAGGACATAGGCCACTTTCTGAAGTCCGGTGCCAGACATGTCACCCCCAAAGAATTGCAATTGGGGTGAACTTAGGTGAATCGACCGCCGCTTGCTAGGGGGGAAAGGCCGAACAATGCCTTCAGGCGGCGGTTTCGCGTACCATCCGGTCAAGCAGCAGGTCGGCCTCAAGCTCGTAACCGTCGCGTCCGGCCTGCTTGCTGTGGCGGCGGACCCGGGTCTCGAACATCTCTGTCATGACGGCCAGCTTGGCGATGTAGCGCCTGCGGGCAAAGGCACGATCGTCCGTGCCCCAGCAGTCTTGCAGGCGGTCCGCCTCTTTCAGCGCCAAGTCAAGAAACCTGAGCAGCGGTCTGGACAGGGGCCGCAGCGCCTCGGGGTTTCGGGCCAGCGCCCGCGCCATCCGCGTGACCGCGCAGCGCACGGCATGGGTGCGGCGGCTCAGTTCGGCATCCTCAAGCCCGTCGATCCGCAACACCATATCGTTCAGCCGGGTTTCGACGGTGTCGGTCAGCGCCAGCGCGCGCTGGCGCAGGATGCAGGCCGGGTCGTCCGTGCCCTTGTTGCGCAGCGGATCGATGCCAAAGGCCACAAGGCACAGCCCGGTCGCCATCGCGCCGCAGGCCGCGGCGTGCAGGATCTGCGCGAAATGCGCCCCTGCCAGGATCATCGCAAGCAGTCCGATCAGCGTGGCCCCCATCAGCTTGCGCGGCAGGCGGGGCCGAAGAGCGACCTCGGCCACATCATAGGCGGCCTGATGACGGCACCCCTCGGCCACAAGCCACAGCGCAAATGCCAGAAGCGCCAGCAGCATCGATGCCTCGAACATGGATTGCACCGACCCGCTCAGGTACCAAAGAAACAGCGGGCAGGCGGCCAGGAACAGCAGGCTCAGACCGTGCTGCGCCCCTTCGGCGCGCACTGCACGGATGGTGTGGTGGTTCATCTGATACACTCCTTTCCGGTCAGTGCGAGGCCAGGGCAAAAATCAGAACCCAGAGCGCGCCATAGGCGACATTCTGCCAGAGCCGCCCCGCGCCAAGCAGCCTGTACGTGGCCTGACGCACCACCGTCAGTGTGTCCTGCGCCACAAGACGCAGATTCGACAGCACCATGAGTGTGGACCCGACCAGGATGGTGATTGCGATAAGGGATGTCATCATGGTCCCTTTTGTGCCGGGGAATCCGGGCAGAAAAAGGGCGGCTTCGGGGAAAGTTCCGGAAAAATTCACATTGGTTAACAGGGCATTAGGAATCTCACCCCGTTTTTATGACCGCGGTCATAAACCCCGACCCGGGCGCGACAGGCAGTTCGCCAGCCTTGGGCGGGGTACCTCGCCCGCCTTCGGCCGGTTAGGATGCCCGCCTGCGGCGGGAAATGTGTCACAATTGCGAAACTGTAACGGCTCGGCCACGGCGCGGCGCGTACGGCGCACAGCTCGTGGGCCGGACAGGGCCCGCAGGACCGAAAGGCGCGTCAGTCGTCGTTCCCACGCGGGCCGGTGCGGCGGCGCCGCTGGGGTACGGGCTTTGCCGGGGCGTCCAGCGGCGCCGCGTCCAGGCCCAGTTGGTCGCGCACGATCTTGCGCCGCACCTCCTCGACCGAGCCGGGCTTCAGCTGACCCAGCTGGAACGGCCCGTAAGACGTGCGGATCAGACGGTTCACCCCCAGGCCGATATCTTCCATCGCGCGCCGCACCTCGCGGTTCTTGCCTTCGCGCAGACCCACGGTCAGCCAGGCATTGGCACCCTGCTGGCGGTCGATGCTGACGATCATCGGCAGGTAGCGTTGCCGGTCGATCACCAGCCCGTCGCGCAGGGGTTGCAGCATCTCGTCGGTAGGCCGCCCGTTGACCCGGACGCGGTACTTGCGCAGCCAGCCGGTGCTGGGCAGTTCCAGCTTGCGCTTGACCCCGCCGTCGTTGGTCAGCAGCAGCAACCCTTCCGAGTTGAGGTCGAGCCGGCCGACTGACATCACCCGCGGCATGTCTTCGGGCAGGTCGTCATAGATCGTCATGCGACCCTGTTCGTCCTTCGTCGTCGTCACGCGGCCCGTGGGCTTGTGATACAGCCACAGGCGCGGTGCGTCGGGCAGGCCCAGCGGCTTGCCATCGACGGTGATCCGGTCGCGGTCGGTGACGTTCAGCGCGGCGCGCGTGATGACGGTGCCGTTGACGGCGATGCGCCCCAGCTCGATCATCCGCTCGGCCTCGCGTCGGCTGGCCACACCCGCGCGGGCCAGCACCTTGGCGATGCGGTCTCCGGGGGGCGTGCCTGTGGAAGGTGTGTCTTTGCTCATTCTCCTGCGCTAGCCTATATTGCGGCCTTGCGAAAGAGCGCTGCGTTGCAAGGGACCACCGATGACGTTCACCAGCCATATGCAGGCCGCCCTGGCCGAAGCCCGCGCCGCCGGCCTGCGCGGAGAGGTGCCGGTGGGCGCGGTGATCGTAGACGCCTCGGGCCGGGTGGTGGCCTCGGCGGGGAACGCCACCCGTGCGGGCCACGACCCGACCGCCCATGCCGAGATCGTGGCGATTCGCGCCGCCTGCGCCGCCCTGGGGGCCGAGCGGCTGGTGGATCACGACCTCTACGTCACGCTTGAACCCTGCGCCATGTGCGCGGCGGCGATCTCGGCCGCGCGCATCCGCAGGCTATATTATGCGGCGGGCGATCCGAAATCCGGCGGAGTCGCTCAGGGCGCGCGGGTGTTCAGCCATCCCCAGTGCCACCACGTGCCCGAAGTCTACGACGGGATCGCGGCCCCCGCATCCGAGGCGCTGCTGCGCGACTTCTTCAAGAAGCGTCGGCGCGATGCCTGACCCAGGGGGAAAGCGGAAGGTCCGGGCCACGCCAGGCCGCGTGGAATCGGGTAAAGAGGCGTCGGGACGGGTGATCCTGTTCAACAAACCCTATGGTGTGCTGTCCCAGTTCACCGACAAGGCAACAGAGGGCAGCACCCGTGCCACCCTGTCGGACCATGTCGCCGTGCCGGGGGTCTATCCCGCCGGGCGGCTGGACCGTGACAGCGAGGGGCTGCTGGTGCTGACCGACGACGGTGCATTGCAGGCGCGAATCGCAAATCCGAAGTTCAAGCTGGAAAAGACCTATCTGGTTCAGGTCGAGGGCGCCGCAACCGAGGCGCAGGCAGAAGCGCTGCGCCAAGGCGTTACGCTCAAGGACGGCCCGACCCGCGCGGCCCGGGTGGAATTGATCGCGCCACCGGATCTCTGGCCGCGCGACCCGCCGGTCCGGTTCCGCAAGACGGTGCCAGACAGCTGGCTGAGCATCACGATCTCTGAGGGACGCAACCGCCAGGTGCGGCGCATGACGGCGCATGTGGGGCTGCCTTGCCTGCGGCTCGTGCGCTGGTCGGTGGGGCACTGGACCCTGGACGGGATTGCGCCTGGAACGTGGATAAACCTCGCGCCATGACGTTGCGTCTCGTGCGTCATTTCCCTGCCGGTGGGTCCAAGCGGAGCCCGCCCCGATGTCCGGTCTGCGAGTCACAGGTGCCGAGGGGGCTGTCTGCCCCCGCTTGGCCGTCGGCCAAGCCCCCCGAGGATATTTGCGACCCGGAGAAGCCTGGAAGAGGGCCCGGTTTTCTCCGGGTTTCAAATATCCCCGCCGGAGGCTCCTGCCTTTGGGGATCCGCCTGTGGTCAGACCCATTTTGCCAGGGGGGGCAGGCTCATCAGCACGGCGTTGGCATCATGGCCGGTTTCCAGCCCGAACTTGGTGCCCCGGTCGTAGACAAGGTTGTATTCGGCGTAGAGGCCGCGGTGGATCAGCTGGGTGTCCTTGTCGGCATCGCTCCAACCGGCGGTGAGGCGTTGTTCCACCAATGGCACGTAGGCGGGCAGGAAGGCGCGGCCGATGTCCTGGGTCAGGGCAAAGTCCGCCTTCCAGTCGCCGGTGCAGTGATCGTCCATAAAGATGCCGCCGACGCCGCGGGCGCGGTTGCGGTGCGGGATGTAGAAGTATTCGTCCGCCCATGCCTTGAGTTTTGGATAGTGGCCCGTCCCGTGCGGGTCGAGGTGGGCCTGCTGCGTGGCGTGGAAATGCGCCGTGTCTTCGGCATATTCGATGCAGGGGTTGAGGTCCGAGCCACCGCCGAACCACCAGGCATGCGGGGTCCAGAACATCCGCGTGTTCATGTGCACCGCCGGGGCGTGCGGGTTCTGCATATGCGCGACCAGAGAGATGCCGCTGGCCCAGAATCTCGGGTCCTCGGCCATGCCGGGGATGCCCTTGCGCGCGGCCATGGCGGCCTGCGCGCGCGGGGCGAGCACGCCATACACGGTCGAGACGTTGACGCCCACCTTTTCGAACACCCGGCCGCCGCGCATCACGCTCATCAACCCGCCGCCGGCGTCCGAGCCGTCATCCGAACCGCGCCGGGTCTCGGTCACTTCGAAGGTGCCGGCAGCCCGGTCCGAGAATGGTCCGGTGGTGTGGCTGGCCTCAAGCGCCTCGAAGGCGGTCACAATCCGGTCGCGCAGGTCGCGGAACCAGGCGGCGGCGAGGGACTTCTGGTCGGAGGCGTCTTCGGTCATGGCACTGTCCTGTCTGTTTGCCGCGGTTCTACAGCCTTTGCGACGTGGCGTGAAGCAGGCGCGCGGGGGGATTTGCCTGCATGGCTTGCCCCGGTATCGGTCCCGGGTCGGCACAGAAGTCCGCAGCAGGGG
>JAGXGV010000025.1 GCA_024636635.1 Puniceibacterium sp. | reverse complement strand
GTGGTGATCTGCATGGCCTTCAGCAAGGTCGCCACCGGGACAAGGCCGTTGCGGTCGGTCACCGCGCCGCGATAGACCGCGTGGCTGGAGCATTCACCGTCCGCCTTCCACATGCTCTGTTCAAGGTAGATGAACCTGTCGTCCCAGCACAAAACGCGCGAACGCATCGTCAGCCGTTCGAACATCCGCACCCGCCGCCGGTAACGCACCGTGGTGCCCGCGATGGTCATGCCCCAGCCGTTGCGCGCCAGCACCGTTACCAGACCGCTGCGCCGGAACAGCGGAATCCGCCCGAGGTCGAAGAGCGTCAGGGTGCGGCCGTTGTTCAATTCACTCCAGAGGTCGAGATCCCAGGGCCAGCAGATGTGGTGCGACACATGCACCTCGCCCAGCGCCAGCGGCGGCGCGTTGCGGTGCACGAGCATTTCCTTGAACAGACGGACGAAAGGGTACATGGCAGGCTCCTGGTTTTTGCCCTTTTGCGACAAGCCCCGCCCCCTGCGTCAACCACGACCTTGCGGCACTCTTGCCCTTTGGACGAAGCAGCCTTAGGTCTTGGGCGCTGCCGCTCATAAAGGAACCAAGCCCCATGCAATCGCTGTTTCAGATCCTCATGCTCATTCTGGACATCGTCTGGTTCTTCATCATCGCGCATGTGATCATGAGCTGGCTGATCAATTTCCAGGTTCTGAACCTGCGTCAGCCGCTGGTTGCCCAGATCTGGGACGGGTTGAACCGCCTTCTTGAGCCGATTTATTCGCGCATCCGACAGGTTCTGCCCGCAATGGGTGGCATCGACCTTGCCCCGCTGGTGACGCTGGTCGCGATCTACGCGCTGCGGATCATTCTTGCGAACAACGCCGGCTATTTCTACAGCTGACGGGGCTGTTCTGGGGGCGCTGCCCCCGTCGCCCGTTCCGGGCGACTCCCCCGGGATATTTGGAACCCTGAGAAGACAGGGGTTCGGCTCTTGTTTACCGATTCTTAGTATGTGAAGAATGGTATCAGAGCAGATATAGATAAAAATGCAGGTTTAGCGATGCCCGATGGCCCTGGCGGAGAACTTTCCGGAGCGGACGTGATTCTGCGTGATGTCTTTGGTTTTGATGCCTTCCGGCTTGGTCAGGGCGAGATTGTCGAGGCTGTCGCCCGGGGCGAGAATGTGCTGGCGATCATGCCGACCGGTGGCGGCAAATCGCTGTGTTTCCAGTTGCCAGCGCTGTTGCGTCCCGGTGTGACGCTGGTCATTTCGCCGCTGATCGCGCTGATGCGCGACCAGGTCCGCGGGTTGCGCGAGGCAGGTGTGGCTGCCGGCGCCCTGACCAGCGGCAATACCGAGGAAGAGACCGAGGCGGTATGGGCACAACTGTCCGAGGGCACACTGAAACTGCTTTACCTCGCGCCTGAACGGCTGGCGAGTGCGGGAACCCAGCGGATGCTGGCGCGGGCGGGCGTGTCGTTCATCGCCGTGGACGAGGCGCATTGCGTCAGCCAGTGGGGTCATGATTTCCGGCCCGATTACCTGCGGATCGGTGAATTGCGCCGCGCGCTTGACGTGCCGCTGGCCGCCTTTACCGCCACGGCGGACAGCGAGACGCAGATCGAAATCGTGCAGCGCCTGTTCGAAGGGCAGCAACCGTCCACGTTCTTGCGGGGTTTCGACCGGCCCAACATCCACCTTGCCTTTGCCGCCAAGGACACCCCACGCGCCCAGATCCTGAACTTTGCCGCCGCGCGCAAGGGGCAGTCGGGCATCGTCTATTGCGGCACGCGTGCCAAGACCGAAAGTTTGGCGGCGGCGCTGACGCAGGCGGGCCACACGGCCTGTCATTATCACGGCGGGATGGAGGCCGGAGACCGGCGCCATGTCGAGACTCGGTTCCAGCAGGAATACGGGCTGATCGTGGTCGCCACTGTCGCCTTCGGCATGGGGGTGGACAAGCCCGACATCCGTTGGGTCGCCCATGCGGATCTGCCGAAATCCATCGAGTCCTATTATCAGGAAATCGGGCGCGCGGGACGAGACGGCGCCCCGGCCGAGACGCTGACCCTGTTCGGTCCCGACGACATCCGTCTGCGCCGCACCCAGATCGACGAAGGCCTGGCGCCGCCAGAACGGCAGGCGGCGGATCACGGGCGGCTGAACGCCCTGCTGGGGCTTGCCGAGGCGCAGAAATGCCGCCGTGAGACGCTGCTGGGGTATTTCGGTGAATCGGACGTCACCTGCGGCAATTGTGACCTGTGCGAGACCCCGCCCGAGGTGTTTGACGGCACAGAGGCGGTGCGCAAGGCACTGTCGGCGGCGCTGCGCACGGGCGAGAGTTTTGGCGCAGGGCATCTGATCGACGTGCTGACCGGGACCCTGACCGACAAGGTGAAGGCGCGCAGCCACGACAGCCTGCCGACCTTTGGCGTCGGGCGGGATCTGGGCAAGGCCGCCTGGCAGGGCGTATTCCGCCAGATGATGGGGTTTGATCTGCTGCGTCCGGATGCCGCCCGCCATGGCGCACTGGTGATGACCGAGGCGGCGCGCCCCCTGCTGCGCGGCGAGACGACGATTACCCTGCGGCGCGACAGCCTGAACCGGGCCGCGTCCGACCGTCGGCCCGCAGTCAAGGCGCTGGTGAGCGACGAGGATGCGCCGCTTTTGTCCGCGCTCAAGGCCAAGCGGCGCGCGCTGGCCGAGGCGGCATCGCTGCCGGCCTACATGATCTTTCCCGACCGCACCCTGATCGAGATGGCCGAACTGAAACCCGCCCGGCTGGACGACATGGCGCGGATCAACGGGGTTGGCGCCAAGAAGCTAGAGAAATATGGCGCGGCCTTCCTGTCGGTGATCACCGGTGCGGGCGAAGAGATGCACCCCACGCGGCGCAAGCTGGCCGGACGCGACGCGGGCGCGGTCTATGATCAGCTTCTGGCTGTGCAGGCGGACCTTGCCCGCGGGGCCGAGGGGCATGACAAGCCGCTAAGCTGTTCGGCGGGGTTGCTGGCCAAGGTCGCGCAGATTCGCCCCTCGGATGCGGATGCGCTGGAAAGGCTGTTGGGCGAGCGCCGTGCCGAGCGATTCGGGCCGGCCTTTCTGGACGTTCTGCATGGGGCGGACTAGGTCTGCGGCAAACCTCTGAAGGGAGAGCCTGATGCTCGTGGTGATTTCACCGGCCAAGCGGCTGGACTGGGCGGAAAGCGACATCGCCACAACGGCTCCGGCTTATCAGGCGGATGCGGTGCGGCTGGCACGGACCGCACGCAACCTGACCCTGAGCGGCCTGAAGGATCTGATGGACCTGAGCGACGACCTGGGTCGGCTTAACCGGGACCGGTTCCGCGCCTTTGCCGAAACGCCCGCGGCAGAGGCCGTGCGCCCCGCCGCCTGGGCCTTTGCCGGTGACACCTATCAGGGGCTCGACGCCAGTTCGCTGGACCCGGACGAGGTCGATTGGGCCCAGGATCATCTGCGCATCCTTTCGGGGCTTTACGGGCTGCTGCGGCCCTGCGACGCGATCCAGCCCTACCGTCTGGAAATGGGCAGCCGGCTGAAGACCCGGCGCGGGGCGTCGCTGTATGATTACTGGGGCGACACGCTGGCACGGGGTCTGAACGCGCAGGCGCAGGAGGTCGACACCGACGTGCTGGTAAACTGTGCCAGTCAGGAATATTTCGGCGCGGTGCCCGCCGGGGCGCTGAAGCTGAAGGTGATCACCCCGAAATTCATGGAGGAACGCGACGGAACGCCGAAGATCGTCAGCTTCTTCGCCAAGCGGGCCCGGGGGGCGATGGCGCGGTATATCATCGGCCAGCGGCTTGCCGATCCTGTCGGACTGCTTGATTTCGACAGCGGCGGGTACGCTTACCGCGACGATCTTAGCACCGCAGAGGCGCCAGTCTTCGTGCGCAGCGCGACCACCTGATCGCGTTGCGCCTTGCCGGTGCGCGGCTGTGGCCTGGGCCTTAACCAGCCAGGACGCAACCAGACGGCTTGCCGACATGGATCTCGAATTTGGCGATAAGATCGGCCTTGCGCAGCGGCTTGGTCAGGTAGTCATCCAGTCCGGCTTCCAGGATGCTTTCGCGATCCCCGGCCATGGCATGTGCCGTGACCGCAACAATCGGCACATGCGGTCCGCGGCCTTCGAGCGTGCGGATTTCGCGCGTAGCCTGCTTGCCGTCCATCCCGGGCATGGAAATGTCCATGAAGATGATGTCAGGGCGCTGCTCCTGAAACGCCTCGACTGCCTCGAACCCGTTGTTGGCGAACACCAGATCAAGGTCGAGCGAGGCGACCATCTTGCGAAACACCAGCTGGTTGGTCTTGTTGTCCTCGGCCACCAGAACGCGCAGCCGGGCAAGGCCGGTTTCCGGCGTGTCGGGACTGGCAGGCGCTTTGGCTGGCGCTGGCGGCATGCCCAGATCCTCGATCGCGGCAAACAGGGCGCGGCGCGCCACCGGTTTTTGCAGGATCGCCGCCACATCGGCCCGTGCCGGGCCGGACTGGAGCGCGCCGGGATTGCGGCTGAACAGCAGGATGGGCAGCGAGTGACCCTTACGGCGCATTTGCGCCGCCAGCGACATGCCTTCCATGTCCGGAAGGTCCTGTTCGATGATCATGAGGTCGGGCGGGTCCAACAGATGGTCCAGCGCCTCTGCTCCGGTCAGGCAGAACGACACGTCAAGCCCGAGCATCCCCAGCTGTTTGCCCAGGATCGAGCGTGTGACGCTGTGGTCATCCACCACCAGCACCCGTTTCAGGCCGTCAGGCACCACGGCCTTCTCATAGGTCGCGGGGGCATCCGTGGGCAGCACAACGCGGAAGCCAAAGCAGGACCCCTTGCCGAGTTCGGATTCGACCCAGACCTCGCCGTTCATCAGCCCGATCAGGCGGCGGGTGATGGCAAGGCCCAGCCCGGTGCCTTCGAACTGGCGGTTGCGTTCGTCGTCCACCTGATTGAATTCGCCGAACACATGTTCGACCTTGTCTGCCGCGATGCCGATGCCCGTATCCTCGACCGTCAGATGGATTTCGGTCTGGCCGTCGCCCGTTGGCAGACCGACGACCCGCACCAGTACATGCCCCTCGATCGTGAACTTGACGGCGTTGCCGAGCAGGTTGGTGAGCACCTGGCGCAGCCGCCCGGGGTCGCCGATGAACCACGTCGGCAGGAACATGTCGTAATCGACCAGCAGTTCAACCGACTTGTCACGCGCGGTGGGTTGCAGCAGCATCACCACCTCGTGCACCGCGCGTTCCAGATCAAAGGGTTCAGGGTGCAGGACCAGTTTGTCTGCCTCGATCTTCGAGAAATCGAGCACATCGTTGATGATGACCAGCAGCGCCTCGCCAGAGTTGCGGATGGTTTCCGCATAAAGCCGCTGTTCATCGGTCAGGTTGGCGTCCATGAGCAGATCCGCCATGCCGACGACGCCGTTCATCGGGGTGCGGATCTCGTGGCTCATGTTGGCAAGGAACGAGGATTTGGCGCGGTTGGCGGATTCGGCGCGGGCCTTGGCCTCTTCCAGGTCGCGCTGGACCTGCTTCGTCTGCGAGATGTCTATGCGCAGCCCGACGCGCCCGCCGTCAGAGGTTTCCTTTTCGTAGACCCGAAGCCAGCGACCGTCGCTCAGCAGTTGTTCGTGTTCGATCGAAGGGCAGCGATGCAGGTCCATCCGCTCTTCGAGCCAGGCTTCCTCGCGGCCGCGCGCCTCGGCATACTGGCCATTCTTCAGACCCTGCCGCAGAATATCCTCGAAGGTGCTGCCCGGCACCATCGCTTCGGCGCTTGCCTTGTACATCTCCCGGTAGGGCGCATTGCACATCAAAAGGCGGTCGTCGGCGTCGTAGATCACAAAGCCGTCCGGCAGTTCCTCGACCGCCGACCACATGCGCATCAGTTCGGTGATGTCGATCACAAGGCTCACGATGCCGCCATCGGGGGTGCGCCGGTCCTGGATCTTGAGGAAATGGCCCGACCACAGGCGCAGCGTCACGGACGGGATCGTTTCGCCACACCAGCGGGCAAGCATCCGTTCGCGCCATTCTGCCGCCGGTTCACCCTGCAGATCGACGATGCCCTCTTCGATCATCATGTCGACGATATGCACATAGCTGGCGCCCGGCGCGATGGTGTCCAGCCCCTCGAACACCGCAAGGTAGGGCGGGTTGGCGATTTCCAGCAGACCTTCGGCATTGAACAGGGCAAATCCGTCGCGGATCGAACGGAGCGCCTTCCAAAGCTGGCCCTCGACCACCTCGATCTTCTGGAATGCCGCGCCCAGTTCGGTCAGCACGCGCACGTTTTCGTCGCGCACGGTCGCCACCTCGGCGCGGGTTTCGGTGATCTCGTGGCTCAGTTTTCGGGCGTGGTGGCCCAGCTTGCGGTTCGCGCTGAACAGTTCGGCCTGCTTGAGTTCAAGCAGCCGTTCCGCCGCAAGACGCGCGCGCCGTTCTTCGGCCAGTTTCTGCGCCAGACTCATGCCTCTTTTTCCCCGTCACATGGGGCACCTTCGCGCACACAGGGTGAACAAGTGTTTAATCCACACCAGCGGGAATCGTTGCGCAGGACTTTGCCGCCATGCCACGATGGCATAGACGTCCAGGGAGTTTTTCATGCGCCGCAGTCTCATCGCTCTCGTGTTCCTTGTTCTGGGCCTCGTGCCCGCGCTTGCACAGGATGCTGTGCCCGACAGGCGGCTTGTGATCACGCGCGACGTGGACTTCTACGGCGCCGACCTGCAATCCCTGTTCGACACGACGATCGACGCCTGCCAGCGCGTCTGCCTGAACGACACCGCCTGTGCGGCCTTCACCTTCAACACCCGGTCACGCGCCTGTTTTCCGAAATCGACGGTCAGCGACCGCGAGCCTTATGATGGCGCGGTGTCGGCGCAGGTGCTGGACACGGCGGCGCCGGTCCTTGCGCAGTCCGCCGCGCGGGCGCAGAACCTTGGCTTTCTCGGGAGGGAGCCCCTGACCCGTGCCCGGGCCGAGTCCGAGGCGCTGGCCCTGCGCCATGCCGGCGGGCAATGGACCGTCGATCAGCTGTTGCAGGCGGCACGTGAACAGCTAACGCAGGGCGATACGCGCAACGCGATGAACTGGACGGGGGCGGCGCTGGCGCAGTCGGATGCGGCGGATCAGTGGCTGGAATACGGGCGCCTTGCCGGGATTCTGGCCGAAACGTCCAACAGCGGTGAACGTCAGGACCTGCAAGAGCGTGCAGAACTGGCTGCGGTCAATGCCTACCTGCGGGCGCCGTCCGTGCCTGCGCAGGTCAGCGCCCTTGTGGCGCTGGCACAGGCACTGGAACCGCTGGACCGGGGGGGCGAGATGATCCCGGCGTTGCGGCTGGCCGAAAGCCTGCAACCCCGAGCCGATGTGACCGCCCTGCTGGACGAGGCCGTCGGCAAATACGGCTTTCGCATCCTGGAAACCACGGTCGAGGCGGACAGCGCCAGCCCCCGCATCTGCGCAGAATTCTCGGAGCCTCTGGTCAAGGCGGGCACGGATTATGCGCCCTTCGTGCGTCTGCCGGATCAGCGGCTGGTGGTGCAGCCCGCTGAGCGGCAGATCTGCATCGACGGCGTCGCGCATGGCGAACGCTACACGCTGACATTCCGCGCCGGGCTTCCCTCCGCCGAGGGAGAGGAGCTGGCCCGCGATGTGACGGTCACCCAGTATGTGCGCGACCGCAGCCCGTCGGTCCGGTTTCCGGGCCGGTCTTATGTGCTGCCACGCTCTGCCGATACCGGGCTGCCGATCGAGACGGTGAACCTTGACACCGTGGCGCTGACCCTGTCGCGGGTGAGCGACCGGAACATGGTGCGCGCCTTGCAGGAAAACTACTTTGGCCGCCCGCTGGGCCAGTATGAACTGGACTATTTCCAGAGCGATCTGGCCGAACAGATCTGGACCGGCAAAGGCGAGGTCGAGAACCGGCTGAACGCCGACGTGACCACCCGCCTGCCGATGGGCGCCGTTGTGGGCGATCTGGAACCGGGGATCTATGCACTGACCGCCCGCGTCGAAGGCGCCAATCCTTATGACGATCCGGGCGCGACCCAATGGTTCGTGCTGTCCGACATCGGGCTGACGACGCTTTCGGGCGCGGACGGGCTGCATGTCTTTGCCCGGTCGCTTGCAGATGCCACCGCGCTCAAAGGGCTGTCGGTCACTCTGGTGTCGCGGTCCAACCGCGAACTGGCCACCGCGACGACCGATGACCGGGGCGTTGCCACCTTTGCGCCCGGGCTGACCCGGGGGCCTGATGCGGCGGCGCCGGCGATGGTGGTTGTCCGCCGGGGCGAAAACGATCTGGCCTTCCTGTCACTGACCGATCCCGCCTTCGACCTGTCGGACCGCGGTGTCGAAGGGCGCGAACCTGCCGGGCCGATCGACGCGTTTCTTGCCACGGATCGCGGCGCCTACCGCGCCGGAGAGGTCATTCACGCAACATCCCTGCTGCGCGACAGCGACATGAGGGCCATCGACGGTCTGCCCGTCACGGCCATCCTGACCCGCCCGGACGGAGTTGAACATTCCCGCACGCTGTCAAACGATGGCGTCGCGGGGGGGCATGTGTTTGACCTGCCGCTGGCGCCGTCGGTGCCGCGGGGCACATGGCAGCTTGCCCTATACGGCGACGTGGATGCGCCTGCTCTGACCAGCACGACCCTGCTGGTCGAGGATTTTGTGCCCGAACGCATCGACTTTGACCTGACCCTGCCGGACGGTCCGATCCTGTCCGCCACGCCTCCGCTGCTGGACGTGTCCGCGCGGTATCTGTTCGGCGCGCCGGGGGCGGATCTGCCGATTGAGGGCGAAGTGCGGTATTCCGCGCAGGACAGGCTTGATGCCTTTCCGGGGTTCCGGTTCGGGCTGCACGACGCGGACAACAGCATGGTCGCCCGCAGCCTGCCCGGCGATCTGCGCACCGACGCGACCGGCACGGCACAGGTGGCGCTGCCCCTTCCGGACGCCGGGGACCTGACACCGGGCCAGCCCTATACCGCCGAAATCACCCTGCGGCTGGCCGAAGGATCGGGCCGCCCGATGGAACGCGCCGTCAGCCGACCCCTTGCGCCAAACGAGCCGATGATCGGCATCCAGCCGCTGTTTGACGCGACTGTGGCGAACGGCGCAGAGGCGCGGTTCACGGTGCAGGCCATCGGCCCGGACCTGACCCCCGTGGCGATGCAGGCGCAATGGACCCTGAACCGGATCGAAACCCGGTATCAGTGGTATCAGCTTTACGGCAACTGGAACTGGGAACCCGTGACCACGCGCAAACAGGTGGCGAGCGGTCAGATCACTCTTGGGGACGATCCGGTCGACGTTGCCCAAAGCGTGGATTGGGGCCAGTACGAGCTGGTGGTGGAACGACTGGATGGAACCTACGTCACCTCGTCCGTGGAATTTGATGCGGGCTGGTATGCGCCCGCCGATGCAGCCGCGACGCCGGACACGCTGGTATTGTCGCTGGACAAACCCGGCTACCGGCCCGGCGACACGGCGATGCTGCGGATCGTGCCGCGCCAGGCGGGCAAGGCGCTGGTCACCGTGCTGTCCAATCGCGTCATCTCGATGCAGGCGGTCGAGGTAACCGAGGGCGAGAATATGATTGAAGTGCCGGTAACCGATGAATGGGGTGTCGGCGCCTATGTCACCGCGCAGGTGACCCAGCCCATGGATGTGGCCGCAGGGCAGAACCCCGCGCGCAGTCTAGGGCTGGCCCATGCGGCGATCGACCCTGGCGCCCGGCAACTGGGCGTGTCGATCGAGACGGCAGCCGAGTCCGCGCCGCGCGGACCGCTGACGGCATCGGTGCTGGTGGACGGACTGTCCGAAGGGCAAGAGGCTTATGTGACTGTGGCTGCCGTGGATCTGGGTATTTTGAACCTGACCGGCTTCGACGCGCTCGATCCTTCGGATCACTACTTTGGCCAGCGGCGGCTGGGGGTCGAAATGCGCGATCTTTACGGGCGGCTGATCGACGGGATGAACGGGGCAATGGGGCAGGTCCGTTCGGGCGGCGATGCTTCGGCACAGATGCGCCTTCAAGGCCCGCCGCCGACCGAGGAACTGCTGGCATTCTTTTCCGGGCCGGTGCAGGTGGTCAATGGCCGGGCCGAGGTCAGCTTTGACCTGCCCGAATTCAACGGGACCGTGCGGCTGATGGCGATTGCCTGGTCGCCAACCGCCGTGGGACAAGCCTCGGGTGATGTGCTGGTCCGCGATCCGGTCGTTGTCAGCGCATCGCTGCCGCGCTTCATGGCGCCGGGCGACAGGTCGCGCCTCCTGATTGAGATCGTGCATGCCACCGGACCGGCCGGTCGGATGGGCCTGGACGTGACGGCACAGGGCCTGACGCTGGACACTGCTGCGGTGCCGTCAGGTGTCGAGATCGCCGAAAACGGCACGACCCGGTTGCGGATTCCGATGACGGCCCGGGACGTGGGCGACCAGACGATCCGCGTGGCCCTGACAACGCCGGATGGCAGGCAACTGGTCAAGACGCTGACCCTTGGCGTGCGCGCGAACGATCCGGCAGTGTCGCTGACGCGGCGGCTGACGCTGGCACCGGGGGAAACGTTTACGCTGGACGCCGCGGTGTTAAACGGGCTGCGGCCCGATACGGCGACGGCGCTGCTGTCCGCCGGTCCGCTGGCCCGGTTCGATGCGCCGGGGCTGCTGGCGTCGCTCGACCGCTATCCCTATGGCTGCACCGAACAGGTGACGTCGCAGGCGCTCCCGCTGCTCTACCTGTCCAGCGTGGCCGAGGCCGTTGGTCTGGGGCAGCGGGATGCGGTGGACACCCGGATCGGTCAGGCGATCACCCGCATCCTTACACGGCAGGCGGCGAACGGGGCATTCGGCCTCTGGTCCGCGGAGTCGGGGGATTTCTGGCTGGATGCCTATGTGTCGGACTTCCTGAGCCGGGCGCGGACGGCAGGGTATGACGTTCCGGACATCGCTTTTGATCAGGCCATGGACAATCTGCGCAATCGCATCGCCTATGCCGCAGATTTTGAAGCCGGCGGCGAGGATATCGCCTATGCGCTGATGGTTCTGGCCCGCGAAGGTCAGGCGGCGATGGGCGACCTGCGCTACTACGCCGACACCAAGGCCGACGATTTCGCCACCCCGCTGGCGCAGGCGCAGATGGGCGCGGCACTGGCCAGCTACGGCGACCAGACCCGCGCGGATATGCTGTTTGCCAAGGCGGCACAGCGGCTGGCCGGACAGGCCGGGACCGAAGCCGCTGTCTACCGCACCGACTATGGCACCAACCTGCGCGACGCAGCGGGCGTGCTTTCGCTGGCGGTCGAGGTGGGCAGCACGGCAGTGGACCGCGAGGCCCTGACCGCGCGCATCTCCTCTGCCGACCGGCCCTTGTCGACGCAGGAACAAGGCTGGTCGCTTCTGGCCGCCCATGCGCTTGTTCGGGACCCGACGGTGTCGGGACTGACAGTGGATGGCGCGCCCGTCACGGGTCCGTTCATCCGGCGCCTTTCCGGCAAGGCGCTGCAACCGCAGGAGATCACCAACAGTTCGGACGCGCCGACCGACATCACACTGACCACCACGGGCGTTCCGGGCCAGCCCGCGCCCGCCGGAGGCTACGGCTACGCGATTGAACGGGCCTACTACACGATGGACGGTCAACCGCTGTCCCGGCCCGTCACGTCCGGCGACCGGTTGGTGACTGTCCTGACCGTGCGCCCGGCCGAAGACACCGGTGCACGTCTGATGGTGGATGACCCGCTGCCTGCCGGGTTCGAGATCGACAACCCCAACCTTCTGCGCGCGGGCGACATCCGCGCACTGGACTGGCTGAACCCGGTCGAGACTCGCACCGTGGAATTTCGCACCGACCGGTTCCTGGCCGCCGTCGACTGGATGTCATCCGATCCGTTCCAGCTGGCCTATGTGGTGCGGGCGGTGTCGCCGGGGACATTCCATCACCCCGCCGCCTCGGTCGAGGACATGTATCGCCCGCAGTATCGTGCCCGGACCGGCACATCCACGTTGGACATCGCAGAATGACGGAGCCTGCATGAGCGGAAGCATCATCTGCCGGATGCGCTGGCGCGCGCTCGACCGGGAAGGCCAGGACACCTGCACCCTGACCCGGCTGGACGGCGGCTGGATGCTGGTTGGCCATGCGCGGTTTCACGACCCTGCCGGCTGGGCGACGCTGGATTACGTGATCCGATGCGGGCAGGACTGGACCACCCGAAGTGCCGACATCACCGGCAGCGTCGGCGAAGCCCGCGTTGCCCTGCGGGTCGTGCGCACCGGCGCCGCCTGGCAGGTGAACGATGTGCTGCAACCGCAGGTGGCGGGGGCCACGGACATCGACCTTGGCTTTACCCCGGCGACCAACCTCATGCCGCTGCGCCGCCTGCCGCAGATCGGCCGCCTGCCCTGCCGGGCCGCCTGGCTGCGCCAACCGACCGGCACGGTGGAACCGCTGGATCAGGTCTACACCCGGCAGCGCGGGCAAGTGGTGCAATATCAGGCCGAACAGATTGCCTTTCAGACGCAGCTTCGGGTGAATGAACATGGCTTCGTCTCGCTCTATCCCGGTCTGTGGGAATCGCAGCGTGCGCCCTGACCGGCTCCTGCTCGTGCTCGTGCTCGTGCTCTGGTCGGGTGCGGCCCTGCGCGATGGCCTTGACGCCTGGATCGATGCGACGGACCTGCCGCCGCTGGTTGTCGCCACCTCTGCCGAGGTGCTCGACCGCAACGGAACCCTGTTGCGCGCCTATACGATCGAAGACGGGCGCTGGCGCATGGCGGTCACGCTGGATGCGGTCGACCCCCTGTTCATCCAGATGTTGCTGGCCTACGAGGATCGCCGCTTTTACGACCATGCCGGTGTCGATCCCCGCGCCCTTCTACGCGCCACACTCCAGGCGGTGCAGAACCGTGGCATCGTGTCGGGCGGATCGACCCTGACCATGCAAGTGGCGCGCCTGCTTGAGAACAGCGGCACCGGCGCCTGGGCGGGCAAGCTGAGGCAGGCCAGGGTCGCCCTGGCACTGGAGCGGCAACTGGACAAGGACCGGATCCTGACGCTCTACCTGCATCTTGCGCCCTATGGCGGCAATATCGAGGGCCTGCGCGCCGCCACCCTGGCCTGGTTCGGCAAGGAACCGCGCCGCCTGACCCCGGCCCAGGCGGCTCTGCTTGTCGCCCTGCCGCAATCGCCCGAAACCCGGCGTCCGGACAGGTTCGCGGATCGCGCCCGCGACGCCCGCGACCGCGTCCTGGCCCGGATGACCCGCGCCGGGGTGCTGGCCGCCGAAACGGTCCAGGCCGCTCAGCGCGAAGCAGCCCCCGACAGGCGCCACCCCGTTCCCCAACTGGCGCCGCACCTGGCGGACCGCGCTCTGGCTCTGGGCATCGGGCGGGTTGATACCACGCTGGACGCGAACCTTCAGGCCCGGCTCGAACAGCTGGCGACACGGCACATGGCGGGGCGGGATGCGCGCCTGTCGCTGGCAATTCTGGTGGCCGATCACACGACCGGCCAGATCCTCGCCTCGGTCGGCTCGCCGGATTACGACCGCACGGCTGCACAGGGCTTTGTCGACATGACCCGGGCGCTGCGCTCGCCCGGGTCCACGCTGAAACCCCTGATCTACGGCCTCGCCTTCGACCGGGGCCTCGCGCATCCCGAAACGCTGATCTCCGACACACCGGTCCAGTTCGGCACCTACGCGCCGCAGAATTTCGATCGCATCTTTCGCGGCGATGTCCGTGTCAGCGAGGCGCTGCAACTCTCGCTCAACATCCCTGTGGTGCGCCTGACCGAAGCTCTGGGCCCGGCACATCTGATGGAGGCCCTGCGCCGCACAGGGGCGCAGCCGCACCTTCCGACCGGTGTGCCGGGACTCGCGGTAAGCCTGGGCGGCGTCGGGTTGACGCTTGAGGATCTGGTGCAGGTCTATGCAATGCTGGCCGCGGGCGGGCAGGCCACACCCTTGCGCTGGACGGGGGACGGCGACCTGCCGCGCCCACAGGTGTTGACCCCGCCCGGGGCCTGGCAGGTCGGGCATATCCTGGCAGGGATAGCGCCACCACCCGCGGGCGGACCGCGCGGGCGCGTGGCGTTCAAGTCCGGCACCTCATATGGTCACCGGGATGCATGGGCCATCGGCTATGACGGACGCTACGTGGCCGGAGTCTGGATCGGTCGGCCCGACGGCACCCCGGTCCCGGGCGCCTTCGGCGCGGATGCCGCATCCCCCCTGCTGTTCGAGGTCATGGGTCGCGCCCGCAGCCGCCCCGTCCCGCTGCCGCCGCCGCCCGCCGACACGCTGCTGGTCGCAAACGCCGCCCTTCCCCAGCCATTGCAACGCTTCGGCGGCGCGCAGGACAGCAGGCCGACGCTCTCCATCCGCTTCCCGCCCGAAGGCGCACGCCTTGCGGCAGAGGGCGACGGCATCCCTCTCAAGCTGCGCGATGGCACCGCCCCGTTCACCGTGCTGCGCGACGGCGCCGTCGTCAGGGCGAACCTGCGCCGCCCGGAAATCCTGATCCCCTCGAACGGCCCTGGCTTCACCACCCTATCGGTCATCGACGCCACCGGTGCGTCTGGCCGCGTCTCGATCGAACTGCGCTGATGCGCCCTGCTTCTCTTTTTCAGAAATACCCCGGGGGAGTCGCCAGAAAGGCGACGGGGGCAGCGCCCCCGAACTCCCCCTGATCTATCGCAACGCATCCACCGGGCACAGCCGATCAGACGCGCTAGGCCACCGGCCGGGAGCGGAAATAAAGATACAGCGGCAGACCGCAGCTCACTCCGATGCCGAAGATCGCCGGAATACAGACAAGTGCACCCCAGTTGCGCCGCACCGCCACCTCCGACAGGATCCAGAGCGTCAGGACAATCGCCGCGATCGTAAGATCCCACACCAGCCCGGTGGTCGAAGCGTTGACATACCAGGCATCGATCATTGAGCCGAAACTCCAGGCATTCTGGCTCAGGTAGGTCATGAACCAATACATCGGATGTACGGCGCCCCATGCGGCAAGCGCCAGCCAGAGGTACCGCAACCGCATCACAACCCGACCCCAAGCGAGAAGGGCCCCTTGCGCAGACCGACCCCGCCACCCAGACGCACGCCATCGCTGCCACCGCTCACATTCGCGCTGTAGGACGGGCGGATCGGTTCGCCATCGGCGCCACACCCGGCCAGAGCCACAACGGCAAGGATCAGGACAAGTCTCATCCCAGGATCTCCTTCCAGCGGGCCACCTGTTCCCGCACGCGCAGCGGCGCCGTGCCGCCATGACTGAGCCGCGAGGCGACGGAATTGTGAACGCCCAGCACCTCGAACACCGCTTCGGTGATGCCCTCGTGCACACCCTGCATGTCGGCGAGTGTCAGATCCGGCAAATCGCAATCCTTCTTCTCGGCCAAGGCCACCAGCGCGCCCGTGACGTGATGCGCCTGGCGGAAAGGTAGATCGAGAACGCGTACAAGCCAATCGGCAAGATCGGTCGCGGTCGAAAATCCGCTGGCCGCCGCGCGTTCCAGCGCCGCACGATTGGCGGTCATGTCCCGCACCATGCCCTCCATCGCCGCCAGCGCCAGCATCAGGCTGTCGGCGGCGTCGAACACCTGTTCCTTGTCCTCCTGCATGTCCTTGGAATAGGCCAGCGGCAGCCCCTTCATCACCATCATCAGCGCGACATTGGCGCCAAAGATCCGGCCGATCTTGGCCCGGATCAGTTCGGCGGCGTCGGGGTTCTTTTTCTGCGGCATGATGCTGGACCCGGTGGAAAACCGGTCCGACAGGGTGACAAAACGGAACTGCGCCGACGACCAGATCACCAGTTCCTCGGCAAAACGGGACAGGTGCATGGCGCAGATGCTGGCGGCGCCCAGAAACTCGAGCGCAAAGTCACGGTCGCTGACCGCATCGAGCGAATTGGCCATGGGCCGATCAAAGCCCAGTGCATCGGCGGTCATGTGCCGGTCGATGGGAAACGATGTCCCGGCCAAGGCAGCCGCGCCCAGCGGGGATTCGTTCATCCGTGACCGCGCATCCCGCACGCGGCCCAGATCGCGCGCGAACATTTCCACATAGGCCATCATGTGATGCCCCCATGTCACCGGCTGCGCGGTCTGCAGGTGCGTGAATCCGGGCATCACCCAGTCCGCCCCTGCCTCGGCCTGACCCAGCAGCGCCCGCATCAGTGCAACCAGACCAGCATCGGCCGCATCCAGCTGATCGCGCACCCAAAGCCGGAAATCCGTCGCCACCTGATCGTTGCGCGACCGGGCGGTGTGCAGCCGTCCCGCCGGGGTGCCGATCACTTCGGTCAGCCGCGATTCCACGTTCATGTGGATGTCTTCCAGCGCGGTCGAGAAGACAAAGGCCCCGGTCTCGATCTCTGACAACACCGTGAGAAGGCCTTTCCGAATGGCCTCGACGTCGCTAGGACTAACAATGCCCGTGGCGCCCAGCATCGCGGCATGGGCCCGAGAACCGGCGATATCCTGTGCCGCCATCCGCTGATCGAACCCGATCGAGGCATTGATCGCCTCCATGATCGCGTCCGGCCCGGCGGCAAAGCGGCCGCCCCACATCTGGTTCGAGGTTGTGTCAGACATAAGCAAAGCCCTTCGGAGGCAAAATGAAACGGTTTCTTTACGCGCTCGTCTATACCGGCCTTGTCGTCCTTGCAAACCCGGCCCATGCCGACATCGACGCCGCCATAGCGGCGCGCGAGGGCGACATGAAAAAGATGAACTTCCACTC
>JAGXGV010000024.1 GCA_024636635.1 Puniceibacterium sp. | reverse complement strand
TTGATGTTGCAGCCCAATCGTTCAGCGGCCTGCCGAACGCTCAAGCGGATGCGTCCGTTGTTGTTGTTTTTGGCGCCATGCCATTCCAGCCGCAGCCATGGATACAAAGCTTGGGCGGTGATCGACAAGGCGCTCCAAGCCGCCGTTTCCATCATCGGGCGCACCATGATTGTAAAGTGCTCTCGGCGGGTCTCATTCTTTCTGTCACGGCCCATAGCTACTGAACCTCCGCTTTCCGAACTTCCCAAGCCTCGATTTCGGACAGTTTCCAGCGGGTGCAGCCGGGCGACAGAGCGATCGGTTTCGGAAAGGCCGGATCAGACTTGGCCCACCGCCAGGTAGTGGTGCGGTGCACGCTGTAGCGGACAGCAAGTTGTAGGTCAGAGAGGTAAGTTTCGGGCATGTGATGCACTCCAATTGATTGCGACTGCATGCACCATGCCGCGAAGAGCTTCCGGGCGGAATTGCGGACTAAAATGGAAACTTAAAACACAAGGCTCTTGCCTGTTTCCGGACGTCTCTGGCTGTCTGAGGCGTCTGTGCCGTATGGGGCAGGATCGATGAAATTTCGCTCCAGGAGGCGCCGCACTCTTGCGCGTCAAGCACGCGCAGGTAGGTGAGCCATTTGCTCCTGTGCAGTTTGGGTCTCATCGTCTTGCCATGCCGACCCACCTGATAACTCTTAAGTTTCTGTTTTGCATGCACAATCTGTGGACCCAAGGGTCGATCGAGGTCGAAAACAACTGCGGCCTGATTGTCGCCTTCCAAGGCAATGCCAGTTTCCGAGTAATGCTCGCCGTCATAGAAGCCGACGTAACTTGCGGTCATCGAGATCATGAGGAGTAGAGACCGCGGATGTTCCGAGATGCGCGGGTTTGGAATTCCCGAATAGCCGAACAAAGTATCGTCCGCGGGGACCAAAAATCCCGGCTCACTCGGCGCAAGATCGCGATCGGTATCATTGACTGCAAGGCTTACCTCCCGTGCTGTCTGGTAGCTGCGCTCTGCGCGCTCATCGAAGTACTTTCGAAGATCCTGCCGACGTCGATGGAATTCCCACCTCCACTCGAGCGGACCCCAATTGGATGTGTCGCCGTAGGAAGATTCGTTTTGCCAGTCTGGTAATCCCCAGGAGTTCATATGTTTTCCTCATTTTTGACGATGTCAGATTCGCGTTTCCCGGACTGGAATCCGGCCCAGGCTTCCATCAGCGAGCGGCGCTTCTCCAAACATCCTAACGGCAGCAACGCCTCAACCCAAACAGAACCGGCGCCGCGCGCGGGTGACTTTACTTAACGCCCGTTTCCCGGCGCTTTACCATATTAGGTTGAATCATATTTCCCTCACGCGCGCGGACTCGGGCTGCACCGACAGATTTGCCTACCCTACCTGTTCCCCCAGTGTTCCCCAGATTAAGCCAGAGAAAAGCCCCCTTGCGGGGGTTTGCTCTTAGATCACTGTATATTCAAGGATTTTTGGCTCCGGCGGTAGGGATCGAACCTACGACCAATTGATTAACAGTCAACTGCTCTACCGCTGAGCTACGCCGGAACACTTTGGGGCGTATAGCAATCAGGTTTTGCGCCGTCCAGAGCCTTTTCTCACAAAAGTCGGTTTTCCCGAAAGCTTTTTCCCATGCGCGTGAATACAGCGTCCGCCGCTAAGGAGCCCACCGGTGTCACCAGAGATTTGCACGTTAAGTCAATAAGATGCGCAAGAACGTTCCGGGTCGCCGCCGGGATCAGGGCGGCGGGGGTCGTGGTGTAGATCTGCCGTGCAAGGGTCCGGGCATTCGCCGGGCCTGTGTCCAGTGCGGACAGGATCGCCGCTTCGCGCGCCTGGCGGTGGCGGATCAGCCAGGACAGACGCTCTTGCGGGGCGTCGATGGGCGCGCCATGGCCCGGGTGAAACCGCGTCCAGGCCCCGGCGCGCAGGCGGTGGCACGAGGCCATGTAGTCGCCCAGGTCGCCGTCCGGGGGGGACACAAGCGATGTCGCCCAGCCCATGACCAGATCGCCGCAGAACAGCTCTGCTTCGCGGCCGAGCGCGATGTGATTGCCGAAATGGCCGGGCGTATGGATCACGTCAAGCCGCCAGCCGTCGCCTTCGATCACCGCGCCGTCCGGGGTTTCGATGTCCGGGGCAAAATCACGGTCCACACCTTCGCCCCCCGCCACCAGACCGGTTGCCGCTAGGTCCTTCATCACCGCGCTGCGCCCCGCCAGCGCATCGCCGAAGGCCAGCACCGGGGCGCCGGTGATCCGCGAAAGGCGGCGCGACAGTGGCGCGTGGTCCAGATGTGCATGGGTCACGACGATATGGGTGATCTGCTGGCCGGGGCGCAGCGCGGCGAGGATGGCCTCAAGGTGGCGCGTGTCATCGGGGCCGGGGTCGATGACCGCGATCCCGCGATGCCCGAGCAGAAAGGTGTTGGTGCCACGGAATGTCATCGGCGACGGGTTGGGGGCCAGCAGGCGCCGCAGCTCCCGGCCGATCTCGTCGGGAACGCCGGGTGTGGGGGCAAAGTCGGAATCTGGGTCGGTCATCGGATGGCCTTTGCGGTCATGACGGCGGGTGCGCTTGCTCGCGCGTGACCGGACGCCGGAATATCCGGTGGTGCGCCGCCCGGGCTTTGGATAGCTTTAGCCATGATGTTCCAATGGCTCAAACGCTATATGCCGGGCGGTATCTATGCCCGTGGCCTGCTGATCCTGGCGCTGCCGGTGGTCACGCTGCTGCTTGTGGTGTCGGTCGTGTTCATCCAGCGCCATTTCGAGGATGTGAGCGCCCAGATGAGCCGCGACATGGCGCGGGCTGTCAACCTCGCGCTGACGATGCAGGATCATCCCGAAGCTGCGGTTGTGCAGGACGGGCTGTCGCTGGGCGTCACCCCGGTTGCGCGTCCGGCGGTACCGGAAACGGACCTGCGGCGGTTTTACGATTTTTCCGGCATTGTCGTCACGCGCACGCTCTACAACTTTGTTCCGGGGCTGCTGCGGGTCGCACTGCCCAACGATGACGACGTGCTGCTTTACGTCGAACGGGACAACCGGATTTTTGTGGTGGAATTCGACAGGCGCCGGGCGTCTCCGTCCAACCCGCACCAGCTTTTGGTGAACATGGCCTTTTTCGGCGGGCTCATGACCTTTATCTCTTACGTCTACCTGCGTAACCAGCTGCGTCCGATCACCCGGCTTTCCGAAGTGGCCGAGGCGTTTGGCAAGGGCCGAAGCGAACCCTATCGTCCCGCTGGCGCAGACGAGGTGCGGGCCGCCGGATGGGCCTTTCTGGACATGCGGGCCCGGATCGAACGGCAGATCGAGCAGCGCACCATGATGCTGTCAGGGGTCAGCCACGACCTGCGTACGCCGCTCACCCGGATGAAGCTGAGCCTTGCGATGCTGGATGATGAAGAGCGCGAACCGATGGAGCGGGATGTGGAGGACATGCAGCGTCTGCTTGACGCCTTCCTCGACTTTGCCCGTGGCAATGCCGAGGCCGGGGCCGCCGAACCGACCGATGTGAACGCATTGCTCCGGCAGATCGTGGAGGATGCCCGGCGGGGCGGCACCTCGGTGATCTTGCAGGAGGTGCAGGGCGAGGGCGAGGGCGACGTGACCCTGCGCCCCGGCGCGATCCGGCGCGCGGTCGAGAACCTGATCGGCAATGCGGTGCGGTATGGCACGCACTGCGAGGTAAGCCTGCGCCTGACCGCGGCGTCGCTGCGCATCCGGGTCGAGGACGACGGCCCCGGCATCCCGCCCGAGAGGCGCGAAGAGGCGCTTCGCCCATTCGTGCGGCTCGATGCTGCGCGCAATCAGAATGCCGGGTCCGGTGTGGGTCTGGGTCTGGCCATCGCGGCGGATGTCGCCCGGGCGCATGGCGGGGTCCTGCGGCTGGGACACAGCGACCGTCTGGGCGGTCTCTGCGCGGATATCGTCATCGCACGGTAAGGCGGGGCAGGGGTCATCCCTACCTTGCCGCATGGTCGGAACGACTGCATCAAGAGGCTGCGCGATGATCCGGGGTTTGAGCCGCCGACGGAACTCCGGCCGCGCTGCGGATCGCCCTCGGGCTCCGGGCAGACCGCCACCAGCTTAAAGCGCCCCGCCTAAAACTTGAATCGCTTGTTCGCTGCCTGTCGGCTGCGTCTCCAACGCAAAAAGCGATATCCGTGTTTCAGTTTAAAGGCGGAACGCAATAGGCAGGGTCTTGGCTAAAACTGTCTGGAAACCCCACAGATTCGCCATAATCCTATCGCGGTTTGGTCCCGGCCCTGCGGCACAACAGGGGTGTAGAACGCCGGGACACTCCCGGCGCACCGTCATGATCCCCGGATCACCTGCAACCCGCCCAAAGGAGACTACCATGAAATACATCCTTCTTTCGCTCGCACTGGGTCTGGCAGCCACAGCCGCCGCCGCCGACATGCAGGGCTTTGCCACCGGCCTGTCCGATGGCAGTTCCGATGCCCGGGTCTGGGCCGTCGCAGGCGGGCCGGGCGCCGGTTTTCAGGGCGACTATTACACCACGCCCCAGAACTGCACCTATCGCCGCACGCAGGCGCCGGGTTATCCTGCCTCCTGGATACTCGTGCTCAATCCCTATCACGTGGGCCGGGCACCGGCACATCGCGGTTGCCGTGGCATGCTCTGATCCCGTGACCTTCTGTTCCGGTGCGGCGTGGCATCAAAATCCATGACCGCGGTCATAAACTGACCATCTGGTCAAATCGTGACCGCGGTCATGAATCCCCGAAGCGGGCCGCGACAGGATCGCCGCCCGGCCGGACATTCAGAGTGTTCCGGCCGTCTCTCTCAGAAACTGGCTTAGCCTGTGGCGGTCCAGTGGCTTGAGCAGCAGGTCAAGCCCCAGCGCATCGCAGGCGTCCCGCAATGTGGCCGAACGGTCCGCCGAGATGATCGAACAGGGCAGGGCGCCCATCCGTGTGCGGATCACCTCGTAAAGGCCGGTACCCGACAGGCCCTGGCCCAGCTGCTGGTCCAGCAGCAGCGCGTCGGGGCGGATTTCCAGATCGTCCAGCAGTTGCAGCGCCGATTCGGCATCCTCGGCCTCGATCACGTTCACCCCCCAGCTTTCCACGAGGATCGATATGGCGCGCCGCAACTGCGGCTCGTTCTCGACCAGCAGCATGATCAGGCCCGACTGGGACAAACCGTGCGGGCGCATCGGGCGGTTGCGGGCGGTCGACATCGGCTCGGCCCGCCCGGCCACCGGCACGTTCACCATGAAACAGCTGCCCTTGCCCGGTTCGGACCACAGACCCAGCGGATGGCCCAGCCGCGCACAGGCACGTTCCACGATGGCAAGGCCCAGCCCCAGACCGTCGTTGCGGCTGGCCTTGGTGTCGAGCCGCTTGAATTCTTCGAAGATGGTGCCCTGATCCTCTTCGGCGATGCCGGGGCCAGTGTCCCAGACCTCGATCCGGGCGGTGCCGCCGCGCCGTCGCACGCCCAGCAGCACCCGGCCGGTTTCGGTATAGCGCACCGCATTGGCCAGCAGGTTTTGCACCACGCGGCGCAGATAGGCGGGATCGGTTTCCACGCTCAGGCTGCAATCGACGATGCGCAGGTCCAGCCCCTTGGCGGCGGCGACCATCTCCATCTCGTCGCGCAGGGGACGCAGGATTTCAGACAGCGCCACCGGGCGGATGTCGAAACTCAGCCCGTCCGATTCCAGCTTCGAGATGTTGAGCAGGGCGTCGATGATCTGCTCGGCACTGTTGAGCGCCGATTCCGCCTTGGTCAACACCGCCGCATCCGCGGGCCGGTCCGCAGAACGGTCGGCGAGCGATGAAATGAACAGCTTGGCCGCCGACAACGGTTGCAGAAGGTCGTGGCTTGCGGCGGCGACAAAGCGGGATTTTGACGCATTGGCCCGCTCGGCCGCGCTCAGCGCATCCTCAAGCTCGAGCGTGCGTTCCATCACGCGCTGCTCAAGGATCTCGTTCATCTCGTATAGTTTGCGCGCCGCCTCGCGTTCCGCTGTCACATCGGTGCAGGAGATGACGAACCCCCGGTCCGGCATGGCGCGTCCGAAGATGTGCAGCGTCATCGCCGCACCGCTGCGCACCTCAAAGGAAATCGGCTGGCGCGGCGCCGTGCCTTGCGCCCAATCGCGAAATTCGCCGCGGTCCATCCCCTGGGTAAAGACGATGGAATCGTCAAGCTGGTCCATCAGCCCGCCAAAGGACGCGCCGATGTGAAGACGCCGCGCGGGCAGCGACAGCAGCGCGCCAAGCTTCTGGTTCCAGCCCACAAGCTGCGCGTTCTCGTCAAAGATGCACACCCCCTGGTTCAGATGGTCAAGCGTGGCGCGGATCATCCGCGCCTGTTTGTCCCGCAGCCGCCGGTGTTCCTGCCGTTCCAGCCGGATGATGTCGGTCACATCGGTCTGAAGCACCACGGTGCCGCCGTTGCCGGTGCGGTGTTCGCTGACCTGCAGCCAGCGGTCGTGCGTCAACTGGACGTTGAACATCACGTGCCGGTCGATGTGGCGCCGGATGCGTTTCGCGGCCCAGGCGGCCGGTCCGTCGCCTTCGGCCAGGACCAGATCGGCGCTTTGGCTGATCTGAAAGACATACGCCTCGAACGGCAGGCCGGGGCGCAGCGCCTGCGCCATGTCGCGGAAATCCCGGCAGAAGCGCGAATTGAACATCACAAGGTTGTCGTCGGGATCGAACAGCGCAAAACCTTCGGACACCGTTTCGATGGCATCGGCCAGGTTGCGCCGCGCCGCTTCGGTCTCCTCGTTCGCGCGGCCAAGCTGCGCGTTGGAATCGTGCAGCAGGTCCAGCGTGCGTTCAAGTTCAAGCGTCCTGTCGCGCACCCGCTTTTCCAGCAGGGCGGCGCGTTCGAACTGTGCATAAGCCGCACCGGACTGTGCCGTGCCGTTTTCCACCCGGCGCATCAGGGATTCGGTGATCCTGATCAGCTTTTGGTTCTGCCGTTCCAGGCTGTCGTTCGGATTGACGATGGACATGGGTCAGTCCTTGGGCACGATGTCTGGGGGGGCTGCGGGGTCCGGGTCGGATGGCGGATAGATCGCCACGCCCGTCAGGGTCTGGTTCACATGCAGCGCGCCGACCTGTTCGCCATAGGTCGAAAATCCGATGACGTGGCGTTCCGTCAGGATACGCGAGATTTCGCGGGTCTTCTGGCTTTGCCCCGCCTCGATCCGGCGCAGAATGCAGTCGCAGCCGATGATTTGCGGCGCTCCGGCGCCGGGACGGGCCAGCGCGGCAAGTTCCCGTGCCAGATGGACGGCGATATCTTCGTGCCGGGCCAGCGTCAGGACCATGCCTTCGTTGATGGCGGAAAAGAACACCAGTTCGCCGTCGGCGTTTACCTGCCGTATGGCGCGCACGTGATGGGTGTCGCCCAGCCGCACCACCACAGGATGTGCGGCAAAGATGAACGGGTCGAGCTGGTTGGGATCCTTGCCCAGCAGGCGGGCATATTCGGCGGCGGCGGGTTCGGCGTTGATTTCCTGCACCACGCGGCGTTCGGGATCGGCGGCGGTGACGACCATGCGGGTATCGGTCGGCAGCAGGTGGTCCAGGCTGAACACCTGCACCGGGCAGCGCGAGCGTACCAGCGCCACAACTGCCGCGTTTTCCAGCACCGCGCCATTGCGCGACAGCCAGGTCTGCCGGAAAGCCGTGCCGTCCCCCGACGAGCCGCCGAACAGCGACATCGGCCCAAGGCCGGCGGCCAGCATGGTGGTCAGGTGTTCCTCTTTCAGGGACAGGCCGTCGATCATCAGAAAGGCAAATTCCCAGGGCCATTCGCCGCTGCGCCGGGTCAGGGCGGTGCGGTGCTGGATCGCCGTGTCGATCACATCCTGTTCGTCGAGCGCATCCAGATCGCGGATCGCATAGGTGTGCGTCGCGAAATTGGCGCTGGGAAAGGCGACGGCGATGATCTGTCCCTCTTCGTAGCCAAGGCGCCCGAGTTCGCCCGCCGTGGTGCAGGCCAGCACGTCCGCGCCGCCGAAATGGCCCCGGGTCTGTCGGATCACGGCGCGAAAACCGGCATCGGGTGAGACGAAGAGCAGGACAAGCGCGAACGGCTCTGACGGGAACTGCGCCGAAATCGCGTCCAGCGGCGCCGGGTGAGTGCCCGGCACCTGCGCAATTCTGATCGCGCGTGACTGCTGTGCTGCGGCTGTCAGTGTATCCTCTCCCTCCGGGCGCTGGCCGGGTTATGGCCGTTCGCTGGCCGGGCTCTGGTCTGCCCCGGCCCGTGCATTCTACCGGTCATGGCTGGCGCGACGATAGGGGCGTCACGGCCCGCTTGGCAAGACCTTGGCAAAGCGGGCTTCCTGCGCGATCAGCACCGCCTGGGTCCGGCTATGCACGCCCAACTTGCGCATGATGGCGGTGACATGTGCCTTGACGGTGGTTTCGGCGATGGTGAGATCATAGGCGATCTGCTTGTTCAGCTTGCCTTCGCAGATCAGGTTGAGGATCCGCGCCTGCTGGTTCGTGAGACTGCCGAGCCGGTCGAGCACGTCGCCCTGAAGCCCGCGCCCGCCTTCGCCATGCGGGTCGATGTAGCCGTCCGGCACGAAGGTCCGGCCCTCGCCGACCGTTTCGAAAGCACGGCGAAACACCGAACGCTGCGAATGTTTGGGCACAAAGCCATTGGCCCCGGCAGACAGCGCATGGCAGATCATGCGGTTGTCGGCCATCGAAGAAGCGATGAGGATAGCTGCCTTTGGCGCGGCGTTGCGCAGCCGCACGAGGCCGTCCAGCCCGTTCACATCCGGCAGGTTGAGATCGAGGATGATGAAGTCGATGCGCGGTTCCTGCGCCACCACGGCAAGCGCCTTTTCCAGCGTGCCCGCTGTGCGGATCTCGTCGAAATCGGAAATGGACTGGAGCGTCAGGGTCAGCGCGTCGCAGAACAGCGGATGATCGTCCACAACAAGGGCCGATTTCGGCAAGGCGGGACGGGAAGCCTGGGCACGGTCGGTCATGGGGTGTGGTCTTTCCTGCGTCTTCACCGACAAGATAGACAAGCCGCCGCTCCGGGTCACTAGCCGAAAGGTATCATAGTGTCCGCGATCCTGCGCCCCGGCCGACCCCTGCACTTTCTTCCTCGGTGGAGCGAGGGGCCTGCCCCTCGCGCTCCCCGGGATATTTGGGACCCAAAGAAGCCGGGGCGGGGTGCGTGATGGAGTTTCACGGTTTTAGCGTTCGGGCAGCAGGCCCTTCGGACTGAAGCGCAGGACCAGAAGCAGGATGACGCCCATCGTCAGCAGCCGCATGTGCTGGACCGAGTCCAGCAGGTGGACCTTGAGCCAGTTGCCATCGGACATGCCGAGGGTTGCAAGATTCATCACCGCCTGGCCGATCGGTTCGACCTGGACCCAGAGGAACCAGATCAGAAAGCCGCCGAGAACCGCGCCGAAGTTGTTGCCCGACCCGCCGACGATCACCATCACCCAGATCAGGAAGGTGTAGCGCAACGGCTGGTAGGTTCCGGGTGTGAGCTGCCCGTCCAGCGTGGTCATCATCGCCCCGGCGACGCCGCAGACGGCGCTGCCCAGCACGAAGATCTGGAGGTGGCGCCGCGTCACATCCTTGCCCATGGCGCGCGCCGCCGTTTCGTTGTCGCGGATCGCCCGCATCATCCGCCCCCAGGGCGATTTCAGCGCAAGCTGTGCCAGCACCAGCAGGATCGCCAGCACGATCGCGAACATCATGCCATAGCCGAGCTTGACATAGAGGGTCGAGGCGGTGGTGGGGTCGATGCCCAACCCGGCCGCAGTCTGCACGAAGCCCGGATCGTTCTGGAGGTCAATCTCGTAGGGCATGGGACGGGGCAGGCCGATCACGTTCTTCACGCCGCGCGCCATCCAGTCTTCGTTCTTGATCACCGCGATGATGATTTCGGCAATGCCGAGGGTCGCGATGGCGAGGTAGTCTGACCGCAGCCCCAGCGCGGTCTTGCCGATCAGCCAGGCCACAGCCGCCGCCAGCAGCCCGCCCGCCGGCCACGCCAGCACCACCGGCAGGCCCAGCCCGCCGAGATAGCCGCTGACCGCGGGGTCCACCGACTCGATCGCGCTGACCGCCGGGTCGAACACTGCCCGGAAGGCGAAATAGCCCGCCACCAGCACCGCTGCCACCACCCAGCCGCGCAGGCCCGCGCGCAGCCGCTGCCAGGCCAGGACCGCCGCGGCGATGGCGACGACCGCAAGCACCAGCCCCAGACCCAGCCGCGCGGCGCCCGCGCTCCAGGCCGCGCCGACGGGCGGCATCGATACAAGTACGGTGGCAAGCCCGCCGAGGGCCACGAAGCCCATCACGCCGACGTTGAACAGCCCGGCAAAGCCCCATTGCAGGTTGACCCCCAGTGCCATTACCGCGCTGACAAGCCCCATGTTCAGGATCAGCAGCGCCGAATTCCAGCTTTGCACGACCCCGGTGCCCAGGATCAGTCCCGCCACGATGGCGAACATCAGCGCGCCCCTTGCCCGTTCGGTCATGCGGATTTCCCCCTGAAGAGCCCCGTGGGGCGGAACAGCAGCACGATAAGCAGGATCACGAAGCTTACGGCGAACTTGTAGTCGGTGGACATGAGTTGGACGAGGCCGTCGGGCGCAAGGCTTTGGGGCAGCCAGTAGCCCAACACCTTTTTCCAGGCATAGGTGAGTCCGACCTCGGAAAAGGCGATCACAAAACCGCCAGCAATGGCGCCCAGGGGCGAGCCCAGCCCGCCTACGATGGCGGCGGCGAAGATAGGCAGCAGAAGCTGAAAATAGGTGAAGGGCTTGAACGACTTGTCGAGGCCGTAAAGCACTCCTGCGATGGTTGCCAGCGCCGCGACGATCAGCCAGGTCACCGTGACCACCCGTTCGGGGTCGATGCCCGAGAGGAGGGCCAGATCCTCATTGTCGGAATAGGCGCGCATGCTCTTGCCGGTGCGGGTGCGGTTCAGGAACCAGAACAGGGCCGCCACGACGATCAGCGCCGTCACCACAGTGATGCCTTGTGTGGTGCGGACTCCAAGCCCTTCGTCCAGTCCGGTCATGTCGCGGAAGTCGCGCACGCCGATCAGGAAACGTTCGCCATCCGCAAAGTTCTGGTCCCCGGTCCCGATGATGAAGCGGGTGACACCGTTGTAGATGAACATCACGCCCATGGACACGATCACAAGGATTACCGGCTTGACCCTTTGCCTGCGGTAAAAGCGGTAGATCATCCGGTCGGTCAGCAGGATCAGCGCCGCACAGCCCGCGATCCCGAAGGGAATGGCGAGCAGGGCGGTGGGCAGCGGCCCCAGTGACACACCCATGCCCTGCAACCCCCAGGTGACGAGAATGGTGCACATCGTCCCGAACGCCATCGTGTCGCCATGGGCGAAATTCGAAAACCGCAGAATACCGTAGATCAGTGTCACCCCCAGCGCCCCCAGCGCAAGTTGGCTTCCATAAGCCACCGCCGGGATCAGCACAAAATTCGACAGGGCGACAAGGCCGTTCAGAAACTCGATCACCGCGCCTGGTCCTTGTCTGATGGTATTGCGCACCGGCCCGATTGCGTCAGAGCTCTGACGCCGCCGTAAAGGATGCTGTGCTGTGCACCTATGACCCAGGTCAGCATCATGCAGACCAGTTGCGCGGCAGGGATCATCCGCATCCTCATCCCCCCAGGAAACTCCGCCGCACATCCGGATTCGCCAGCAGCTCGCGCCCCGTCCCCTCAAAGGCATTGGCCCCCTGCACCAGAACATATCCCTTGTCGGCAATCTCGAGCGCCTGGCGCGCGTTCTGCTCGACCATAAGGACCGATATCCCGGTGCGTGCCACCTCGATGATGCGGTCGAACAACTCATCCATCACGATGGGTGAAACGCCCGCCGTCGGCTCGTCCAGCATCAGAACGCGCGGCTGTGTCATCAGCGCCCGGCCCACGGCGACCTGCTGACGCTGACCGCCCGACAGTTCCCCGGCGGCCTGGTGCCGCTTCTCCTTCAGGACCGGGAACAGGTCGTACACCTGCGCCAGCGTGCCGCGAAAATCGTCGCGCCGGATGAAGGCGCCCATCTCGAGGTTCTCTTCGACACTCATCGAGGCAAAGATGTTGTGCGTCTGCGGCACAAAACCCATGCCGCGCGCCACCCGGTCCTGCGGCGAAAGGTCGGTGATGTCCACGCCGTCAAGCCGGACATGCCCCTCGCGCAGATCCAGCATGCCAAAAACCGCCTTCATGGCGGTCGACTTGCCCGCCCCGTTGGGGCCGACGATCACCGCGATCTCGCCGCGCTCCACCGCCATGGTGCAGCCGTGCAGGATGTCCGCTCCCTTGCCATAGCCACCGGTCATGGCCTCGCCGATCAGAGTGGGTTCAGCCATACCGCGCCCCCTGCTTCTTCTTTTCGCAAATATCCCAGAGAGCACGAGAGACAGCGTCTCTCGTATCCCGCAGGGATCCGTTTGCCCGATATTCACCGCAGGCCGCCCGGTTGCGTCGCGATCTCACACCACCGGTTCCCTGTTCTTGAGCCCAGTGCCGAGATAGGCTTCGATCACCGCCTCGTCGGCCTTGATCTCTGCTATGCTGCCTTCGGCCAGCACACGGCCTTCCGCCATCACGATGACCGGATCGCAGAGCCGCCCGATAAAGTCCATGTCATGTTCGATCATGCAGAACGTGTAGCCACGTTCGACGTTGAGCCTTTGAATGGCATCGCCGATGGTGTTGAGCAGGGTGCGATTCACCCCGGCGCCCACTTCGTCCAGAAAGACGATCTTGGCATCGACCATCATCGTGCGTCCCAGTTCAAGCAACTTTTTCTGTCCGCCTGACAGGTTCCCGGCCTTTTCATCCTTCAGATGAGAAATCGTCAGAAAATCAAGCACTTCGTCGGCGCGTTTCAGCAGCGCCGCCTCTTCCTCTGCGATCCGCCCGCGCCCGAACCAGGCGTTCCAGAGCGTCTCGCCCGACTGGCCGCCCGGCACCATCATCAGGTTCTCTCGGCAGGACATCGACGAAAATTCGTGCGCGATCTGGAAGGTGCGCAGGAGACCCCTGTGAAACAGCACGTGGGGCGGCAGGCCGGTGATGTCCTTTCCATCCATCAGGATCTGTCCCGATGTGGGTGGAAGAACGCCCGCGATCACATTGAAAAGCGTGGTCTTTCCGGCGCCGTTGGGACCGACGAGCCCGGTGATCGACGCCTTGGCGATTTCCAGGCTTGCACCGTCTACGGCGCTAAAGCCGCCGAAATGGCGGTGCAGGTCCAGAACCCGGATCACGTGAATATCCCTTCGTCAGAGGCGCCTGTCCCGGCGCCTTCATCTTGCACGAACGGCCCGGATCACCCCGGGCCGTTCCGGTTCATACCCGCGGTTCTAGCGGAAATCGACAGTGGTGTAGGTGCTGTCCTTGATTTCATAGTAGCGGTACGATCCCGCGGCCTCGCCCGGGCCGATCAGTTCGACGTTGGTGGCACCCACATAGTCGACCTCGCCACCGTCCTTGAGGATCTGGAACGCGCGTCCCAGTTCCCCCGGCAGGATCTCTTCGCCCGGCCCGTTGGCCACCGCCATGAGGTTGTCCTTGACGGCTGTGGATGTCGCTTCGCCGCCCGCCATCATCGCCAGAGCGATCAGCGCCGCCGCATCGTAGGATTCCCGCGTGAACGAGGATTCCCCATTGATGTCAGCCGCCTCCGTGATGGCCTTGAAGGCTTCCGCGCCTGCGCCCTCGCTCCAGGGAACCGCGCCGAACGAGCCTTCCATTCCGCTGCCCAGATCCGCTACAAGGGCGTCGCCATACATGCCGTCACCCATCATGAAGGTGTCGAAGGCGCCGGTGTCCAGCGCGGCCTGGATCATGCCCTTGCCGCCGGAATCCGAATAGCCGAGCACCACCAGAATGTCGCCCCCGGCCGAGGCCAGCGCGCCGATCTCGGCGGAATAGTCGGCCTTGTTGTCCTCGTGCGGGGCGTTGAGGGTGACGGTGCCGCCCGATGCCTCGAAGTTCGAGATAAAGCTGTCGGACAGCCCCTTGCCGTAGTCGTTGTTGGTGTAGGTCACCGCAACCGATGTGATGCCCCGGTCGGCCAGAATTGCGGACAGCACTTCACCCTGACGCGCATCGGACGGCGCGGTGCGGAAGAACAGGCCGTCATCCTCGGCGGTGGACAGACCCGGCGATGTGGCCGATGGCGACACCATCGGGATGCCATTCGGCACGGCCACGTTCGAGAGGACGGCGCCGGTCACGCCCGAGCAGTCGGCGCCGACGATGGCGACCACGCCGTCGGTGGTGACCAGACGTTCCGCACCTGCGGTGGCGGCGGCCGAATCGACGCAGGTCGAATCCGTGCGCACCGGCGACAGCGTCACGCCTTCAAGGAAGGTGCCGGAGTCGTTCACTTCGCTCAGCGCGAGTTCGGCGCTGGCAGCCATCATCGGCGTCAGCGATTCGATGGGGCCGGTAAAGCCCATGATGACGCCGATCTTGACGTCCTCGGCATGGGCGGTGCCCGCCACGAGGGCGGTGGCCACAGAGGCCAGCAGCATTTTTTTCATCTAAATCTCCCAGTCGGAACACGATGTCCCCGAAAAGAGCGTAAGCGGCGGTCCTGCAAAAGAAAAGTCCCCTTGATGCAGGACGGGCGGATTGGGCGCAGCGTCAAGGCCGCCGCGTCAGACCGACAGCCGCGCCGCATGGCTGCCGCGTTCGCGGTAGGGGGTTGTGTCGTAATGCGCGCGGTAACATTTGGAAAAATGCGACGGGCTGGCAAAGCCGCAAGCCAGCGCCACGTTGATCACGCTCATGTCGGTCTGCATCAGCAGGTTGCGCGCCTTCTGCAGCCGCAGTTCCATGTAGTAGCGCTTGGGCGAGCGGTTGAGATACCGACGGAACAGCCGTTCAAGCTGTCGCGTGGACATGCCCACGTCGGTCGCCATGATCGCGGGGCTGATCGGCTCTTCGATATGGCTTTCCATCATGTGGATCACCTGGCTGAGCTTGGGATGGCGCACGCCGATGCGGGTCGGCACCGAAAGGCGCTGCGTGTCCTGATCGGTGCGGATCGAGGAATAGATCAGCTGGTCGGCCACCGCATTGGCGAGTTCCTCGCCGTGATCGTCGGCGATGACCTTGAGCATGAGGTCGATGGACGAGGTGCCGCCCGCCGTGCTCATCCGGTTGCCGTCGACGACAAAGACGGATTTGGTCAGGATCACCTCTTCGAAATCCTCGGCAAAGCTGTCTTGGTTTTCCCAGTGGATGGTTGCCTTCTTGCCGTCCAGCAGGCCGGCGCGGGCCAGGCTGTAGCTGGCGGTACACAGGCCCGCGATCTTGAGCCCGCGCCGCGATTCACGGCGCAGCCAGTTCAGCAGCTTGCGTGTCGTCGCGGCCTGCACGTCAAGCCCGCCGCAGACCATGACGGTATCGTCGCGGCCAAGTTCGGGCAGATCAGATTCCAGCCGGAATTCGGTGCCTGCCGAACAGGTGACCGTTTCGCCGCCCTCACCGGTCAATGACCAGGTGTAAAGCGTCCGGTTCGCCATTCGGTTGGCGATCCGCAGCGCGTCGATCGCGGCGGCAAAACACAAAAGCGTAAAGCGCGGCAGCAGCACAAAGACGAAACGGCGCGGTTTCGCGCTCGTGTCGACTTCGATGATCTGGCGCTGGACGTCCATGGCAAGGCTTCCCGTTGCAAAGGGTGACGGCGTGTGGAAAAACTGCCCCCAGATGGACAGAAGGCCCTGCAAGCGTCAAGGGATGTCGTTTATTTGCCTTCCCGAGATCATGCGATCCCGGACAGGCTGCGGTCCTTTCTGGCGATCGCCAGGCGACCTGGCCGCTGGGGCGGGGTGATTTCGGCTATGGTCAGCCCGGCTTTGGTTTTGTATAGAGCGCCGTGTCATGAAAGACGCTTACTGACCGGAGACACCAGATGACCGAGTGGCAAAAGACAACCTGGCGCAACAAGCCCCGAGTACAGATGCCCGATTATATGGACGCGGACGCCCTGCACACCGTTGAGGCGCAGCTGTCCAAATATCCGCCACTGGTCTTTGCGGGCGAGGCGCGAAAGCTGAAGAAATCGCTGGGCTCGGCGTCGCGCGGCGAGGCGTTCCTGCTTCAGGGCGGCGATTGCGCCGAGTCGTTCGAGCATTTCAGCGCCAACGGCATCCGCGACACGTTCAAGGTAATGCTGCAGATGGCGATGGTACTGACCTTCGGTGCCAAGGTGCCTGTGGTCAAGGTGGGGCGCATGGCAGGCCAGTTCGCCAAGCCGCGTTCGGCCCCGACCGAGACGGTGAACGGTGTTGAACTGCCCAGCTACCGGGGCGACATCATCAACGATCTGCCCTTCACCTCCGAGGCGCGCACGCCTGACGCACGCAAGATGTTGCAGGGCTACACCCAGGCGGCTGCCACGCTGAACCTGTTGCGGGCATTTTCGACCGGGGGCTATGCCGACATCCACGAGGTCCATTCCTGGACGCTTGGCTTTACCGAAGGCGAAAAGGCCGCCAAGTACCGCGACATGGCGAACCGGATTTCCGACACGCTCGACTTCATGAAGGCGGCGGGGCTGGAATCCGAATCCAACCACAACCTGCGGACGGTGGATTTCTATACCAGCCATGAATCGCTGCTGCTGGAATACGAAGAGGCGCTGTGCCGGCTCGATTCCACGTCCGGCAAGTGGCTGGCGGGGTCGGGGCACATGATCTGGATTGGTGACCGTACGCGGCAGCCGGACGGCGCACATGTGGAATTCGCGCGTGGCGTGCTGAACCCGGTGGGGCTGAAATGCGGGCCGACCACAACCGCCGAAGACCTCAAGGTGCTGATAAAGAAGCTGAACCCCGAGAACGAGGCAGGCAAGCTTACTCTGATCGCCCGGTTTGGTGCAGGCAAGGTTGGCGAGAACCTGCCGCGCCTGATCAAGGCGGTTCGTGACGAAGGCGCGATTGTCACCTGGGTGTGCGATCCGATGCACGGCAACACGATCAAAAGCTCGACCGGCTACAAGACCCGGCCTTTCGAACTGGTGCTGCGCGAGGTGCGGGAGTTCTTTGCCGTACATAACGCCGAAGGCACCATTCCCGGTGGCGTGCATTTCGAGATGACCGGCGATGATGTGACCGAATGCACCGGTGGCGTGCGCGCCGTTACGGATGAGGATCTGAGCGACCGCTACCACACAGCCTGCGATCCGCGTCTGAACGCGTCGCAGTCATTGGAACTGGCGTTCCTCGTGGCCGAGGAGTTGACCTCGCGCCGTGCCGAAACGGCGGTTGCCACCGGCTGAGGCCTGCACGATGCGGAAAAGGAAAACCGGCCCCCGCAAGGGCCGGTTTTTTCATGGCGGTTTCAGCAAGGCGCGACGCCAAGCGACGGATCAGGCTGCGGCGGTGTCCTTGCCCTTGCCGAAATCCTTTTCAGACAGGAGGATGAGCTGGTTGCGCGCCCAGGCTTCGGTATCGTATTTCTTGACCATGCGCCGCAGTTCGCTCATGCGGGTGCGCCGCTCTTCCTCGGGCATGTTCAGTGCCAGTTCGATGGCGTGATCCATCGACCGGTTGGAATAGGGGTTGGTGAGCACGGCCGAGCTTAGCTCGATCGCGGCGCCGGCAAATTCCGACAGGATCAGCACGCCGTCGCCATCGGTGCGGGATGCGGCGAATTCCTTCGCCACAAGGTTCATCCCGTCCGCCAGCGGCGTGATCCAGGCGATATCTGCAGCGCGGTAGTAGGCGACAAGCGTCTCGAACGGGATGGCGCGCGAAATCAACGTCACGGGCGTCGAGGTGAAAGAGCCGAAGCGCCCGTTGATCCGCCCGGCGATCTGTTCGATCTCTTCCTGGATATCGCGGTAGACGCTCATGCTCCGGTTGGCGCTGACAGAGACGTGCAGAAGGCGCAGGTTGCCCACAAGTTCGGGGCGGCGGTCCAGCAGCCGCTCGAATGCCAAAAGCTGGTCGGCGCCCCCCTTGGTGTAATCGGTGCGCCCCACGGACAGGATCAGCTTTGCGCCGCCCAATTCCTCCTTGATGCCTTTGGCACGCTCGGCCGTATCCTCGCGTCCGGCGACTGCATTGATGTAGTCGGTGTTCACGCCGACAGGAGTCGTGCCGAGGTGGACGACATGGTTGTTGTTGTCTTCCAAGTGGATCGCCGTCGGAACGGTGCGGTCGCTGAGCGCCGACCCTTCCGAGATGAAATCGGGATCGACCTTGATCCGCGGCACCTGTCCCACGTCCCGCAGAGAGCGCACGACAGAGACAAAGTTCGCGGCATATCGCGGGATATGGAAGCCGACCACATCGCAGGCAAGCAGGCTGTCGATGATTTCGCCCCGCCAAGGCAGCACGTTGAACATGTCCGCCGAAGGGAAGGGCGTGTGGTGAAAGAACGAGATCCGCACGTCCGGGCGCAACTGGCGCAGATAGCCGGGGACAAGCCAGAGGTTGTAGTCGTGGACCCAGACTGACGCGCCTTTGGCGGATTCGGCGGCGGCGGCTTCGGCAAAGGCCCAGTTCACTTCGCGGAAAGTGGGCCAGTCGACGGGGTCGTAATTGTACTTTTCCTTGAAGCCGTGCAGGATCGGCCAGAAGGCTTCCTTGGACGTGACGTGATAAAAGCTTTTGACCTGCGCCTCTGTCAGCGGCAGGCGCGAGACGGTATATTTGCCAAAGCTGTCCTCGATCTCGATCACGCGTTCGAAGCCGGGATTGGCGGTATCCTCGGCCTGTTTCCAGGCCACCCATGCCGCATTGTCGACGGCGCCGAAAAAGCTTTTCAGGGTCGGGACGATGCCGTTGGGGCTCTTGTTCTCTCGGAGGACGATTTTTCCATTTTCTTCCGCCTCTTCATAGGGTTGACGGTGGTAGACGATCACAAGATCGCTGGACATGTCAGTTTCCTTTCGGCACGGGATGAAAATTGCGCACAGCGACGGCTTCCAGAATGCCAGCCGCGCCAATTGCGGCCGCCTTGTGGACCTGTTTCAAAGGTCCAACGCGCGAGAGCAGGTCCGGTTCCGATCCTCCCACCGCAACGGCGGGCAGGCCACATTCCAGCATCGACAGATCGTTCATCGTATCGCCTGCCGCCAGAACGGTGTCGGGCGCAATGTCGAGATGCGCCACCAGCCGTTTGAGCGATGGGCCCTTGCTGACCCCGCGCGGCAGGACATCAAAGTAGCGGTTATCGGACACCAGCGTATCATGACCCATTTCCTGTATGATGCCATGGGCTTGCGGATCGAAGCTGTCGGTGTGCAGGTCATAGCTGACCCGGTAGCGGAAGGCAGTCGGCTGAAGCGTGAGGCCGGGATGCCCGTCAAGCGCCGCACGCACGGACGCGCCCGCGTCGCCCCAGCGGTCGGCGATGTCTTTTTCCAGCGGCTCGATGGGGTGAATTTCGCGGTTAACGACCTTTGCGATGGTGGTGCCCACGTCGCCGATGACATACTCGGGCCAGGGAACGCCCCCGTCGCACAATTCGCGGATGAACTTGGGGTCGCGCCCGGTCACGAAGATCAGGCCGATGGTGTCCCGGTTGGCCTCGATCCAGTCGTAAAGCAACTGGCGGTCCGCGTCCGTGCCCCCGAGGAAGGTGCCGTCCAGATCGGTCGCAAGGACAAATTTGCGGGCGTTGATCGGTACATCGGTCACGGGGGTGTGCAGGGTCATGGCGTTTCTCGCTGGGTTGTGGGATGCGCCAGTACGATGTCCAGCGCCCTGGGTTCGGATTCGATCGGTTGTGCCCAGAGATCAGAGAAGGCCGTGGCCAGATCGGCGCCTTCATAAAGAATGGCATGGACCGCTTCGCAGATCGGCATGCGGACCCGGATGCGGCGGGCCAGATCGACCACGGACACGGCGTTGACCTCGCCTTCCACCACCACGTCGCGACCGTCAAAACAGTCTTTGCGCGCGATACCCTTGCCCAGTTGCACGCCGAGCGACATGTTGCGCGAGGTCATGCTGGAGCAGGTCAGGGTAAGGTCACCGGCGCCCGATAGGCCGGTCACGGTTTCCCGTCTGCCGCCAAGGGCTTCGGCAAGGAACTTCATTTCGTCGATGCCGCGGGTGATCAGCGCGGCGCGGGTGTTTTCGGCAAAGCCGGCGCCGGTCATCATCCCGCAGGCGATGGCAATCACGTTCTTGACCGCGCCGCCGATTTCGACCCCGACGGGATCGTCGGACACGTAGGGGCGGAAGGCGGCCGAGGACATCGAGACAGCCAGCCGCGCGGCCGGGCTTTCTGCCGGATCAAGCCGGTCCTTGTAGGAAAACCCAAAGGCGATGGTCGCCGCCGTAGGGTGGCCCAACGCAGTTTCCTGCGCAAAGGTCGGGCCAGACAGCGCCCCGACCGGATGGCCGGGAAATTCTTCCTCAATCACATGGGACAGCAGGAACCCGGTGCCACGTTCGATCCCCTTGCAGCAGAGCACAAGCGGGACGCCCGGCGCCAGAAAGGGCCGGATCGCGGCGCAGAGTTCCCGCAAGGTACGGGACGGAGTGACGATCAGCACGGCTTCGGCACCGTCCAGCGCATGGGCAAGGTCGCTGGTCACCGAAATGGCGTCGTGCAACGGCACATCGGGCAGGTATTCGGCGTTGATGCGGGTGGCCTGTACCGCTTCGGCCAGCGTGTGGCGACGACCCCAGAGCCGCACGTCGCGCCCGGCCGTCGCTGCGACCATGGCGAGCGCGGTTCCCCAGCTGCCCATACCCAGCACGGCGACCCGTTTGTAGGGTTCGGCGTACACGCGGGATGCGTCTTTGGTGTCTGTGCGGGTGAGTGATGCGTCCAAGCTGTCTCCGTCCATGTCGAGGCTCCCTTGCCGTCGGGTCCGTCGCGGACCCTGCTGCCACGCGGTATCGGACAGGGTGATGTTAGCAACCCGAACAGAATGCACGGACCACTTTCCGATGTCACCCAATGCGAGGCAGGAAATGATCAAATTTTGGGCGATTTTTGATGAAGGCTGCCCGGTAAACTGGCGAAACCTTTGTAATTTGAAAGGTTTGGCCACAAAACAAGAGCAGACCCACCTGAAATATGGCCCGCCCTAAAAACGCCACAAACCGGAGTCGGTTCCGTGTCCCAACGTAACCCTCTGAGGTTTATGAAAAACACGAAGGGTCAGGAACTCTGCATCTTTTGCGGCGTTAGGCGTCAGTTGAGCCCATTTTGACATGGGTGAAGGGTTTCGTAAAGTAACCAAGATGCTGCGTTGCAGCGGCCGGGCGGATGACCCCCCGCATCGGGATTGGACAGTCATAAGGAGAATCGATCACATGGAACCGAAAGAGACTGCAAGGCCCCTGCCTGTGCGTACCGCGATCTTTCCCGTGGCCGGGTTGGGGACGCGTTTCCTTCCGGCGACCAAGGCGACCCCGAAGGAACTTCTGGCGGTGCTTGACCGGCCGCTGATTCAGTTCGCCATCGACGAGGCCCGCGCGGCTGGAATCGAACGGATGATCTTTGTCAGCCACCCGTCAAAGTCCGCGATCGAGAAATACGTGCTGCACGACGCCGAACTTGATGAACAGCTTTGTGCCAAGGGCAAGACCGAAGTGGCGCAAAAGTTGCGCGCCAATGCCCTGGACGCCAAGGCCATCGATGTGCGCTTTGTCATGCAGGACGAGCCGCTGGGTCTGGGTCACGCGGTTCTGTGCGCGGCCGATGACGCGCTGCCCGGGCCGGTGGCAGTGATTCTGCCGGACGACCTTATCCTGGGGGATGCGGGCTGTCTGTCAGAGATGATCGAAGCCTACGAACGCGGTGGCGCCGGACACATGGTCGCGACGATGCAGGTCGAAGCCGATGCAGTCAGCAGCTATGGCATCCTGTCGGTGACCGGGCGCGACGAAAACGTGCTTTGGGCGGATGGCATGGTCGAAAAGCCCGACCCGGACGAGGCGCCGTCGCGTCAGGCCGTGGTCGGGCGCTATGTGCTGGACGGGTCGATCTTTGACGACCTGCGCAACCAGAAGCCGGGGGCCGGCGGCGAGATCCAGCTGACCGACGCGATTTCGCGCGCGACACCGCGCGTCGGACTGAGCGGGTTCCGTTTCAGTGGCCAGCGGTATGACTGCGGTTCGAAAGTGGGGATGTTGCAGGCGATCCTGGCCTATGCCAACTCCACGACAGAGTTTCGCAACGTGATCGAGGATCATAACCGCGGTCTTCTGGCTGCCGAATAGTACCTTTGGGTTGATCAAAAGCGCGGTCGTCGTGGGAGTCACGGCGGCCGCTTTCCTGTCCGTGGTCAGGGCTCAGTCGTCATTGGAGACAACGATGCGCAGGTTCGGGCGCAGCCCGCTCAGGACCTTTGGCGTAAAGGGCGTCGCGGGTTCGTCGAACTGGTGGACGCGGGGCACGCGTTGCCTGAGGTAGGCGTTTTCCGGATCTGTCGGGCGAATCGCTTCGGCGGGGCCGGATTGCGTATTGAAAACCGGTGTGGTCTGGATCTCTTCCAGCACAAAGCGACGCGGGACGCGACCGATCCTGCCTTGCGTGACCAGACATCCAAGCGCACGGCTGACATCGCCCATGTCCGAACGCATCGGCAGCAGTAGCAGGCTGGCCTCCATCGCGGGCTTGCCGAACCCGTCCTCGCCGCGCAAACGGGCCCGCAGGATCGACGGTCCCGCAAAGACGCGGGTGACATGTCTTTGCAATTCATCGCGGGCGGGCGGGGCGAAGAGGCTGCTCAGCGGCATGCCCGACACCTCCATCCCCATCAGGTCCAGCAGGTGTGATCCGGCAACGCGGATTCTGGCCATGCCCGGGGCGATGCGTTCCGCAAGAAAGGCGTTTTCCAGCGCACCCTCGATGCCGCGCGGATCGATACGGCTGCGCGCCGGGATGGTGTCGGCCTCGCACAGGGCGCGCCAGTAGGTCTCGACCTCGCGGATCGGTGCATTACGGCGTTCATGTTCGCGCGACATCATAGACACCACATTTTGTTGATTTCGACCGATACCAAACATTGGCTTGCTCCTGAAACAACTCAGGCACCTCCCGTGCTTAACGGATCTTAACCAGATGCCTTCATAACCCTTACTGAAACCTTAATACTCGAACTGCAGTGCTGTTTCGCCTCAATTTGAACCAACTGGTTAACGCTTGGTGATGCTGCGGCTTGCTTTGCGCGGGGGGGTCACATAGGGGAAGGCGCGGAGGTGATCATGCGGCAGTCGATGACGGGATTTGCGGGGGCGACGGGCGGGCTGGACGGCCTGCGCTGGTCCTGGGACGTGCGCAGCGTGAACGGCAAGGGGCTGGATCTGCGGATCCGCGTGCCGGACTGGATCGAAGGGCTCGAGTCCGCGATCCGCGCCGCAACGGGACCGGTGATCGCACGCGGCAATGTCACCGTTTCGCTGCGGGTGCAGGGTGCGGGAGAGGAGAGCGCACCGCGCCTGTCCAGCGATCACCTGGCTGTCGTGCTGGCGGCGATGACCCGAATCGAGGCCGAGGCAACGACCCTGGGTCTGTCGCTTGCGCCATCGACAGCCGCGCAGATCGTGGGCTTGCGCGGTATGCTTGACGGTGCGGCGGCGCAGACCGGCACCACGGCGCTGTGCGCGCAGCTTCTGAGCGAGTTCGACGCGGTTGTGTCGGCGTTCGTGGCGATGCGCGTGGCTGAGGGGCGGGCCTTGCAGGCCGTGCTGGCCGGCCAGATCGACGAGATCGAGACGCTGACCCTCAAGGCCGGGAACGCGTGGCATGCGCAACGCGACGCGCAGGCGGAAAAGCTGCGGGGCGCTTTGGGCAGGGTGATGGATAATGCCGATGGCGCGGACCCGCAGCGCGTGGCGCAGGAACTGGCACTGATCGCGGTCAAAGCCGATGTGACCGAGGAACTGGATCGCCTGAACGCCCATGTAGAGGCCGCGCGCGCGCTGCTGGCGCAGACCGGGCCGGTGGGGCGCAAGTTAGATTTCCTGACGCAGGAGTTCAACCGCGAGGCCAATACCCTGTGTTCCAAGGCGCAATCGGTGGCGCTGACGCGGGTGGGGCTGGACCTCAAGGCGGTGATCGACCAGATGCGCGAACAGGTGCAGAATGTGGAGTAGGACATGATCGACCGGCGCGGCCTTCTGATTATCCTGTCCTCGCCGTCGGGCGCGGGAAAATCGACGCTGGCGCGGCGGTTGCGGGCCTGGGACGACCGGATCGTGTTTTCCGTCTCGGCCACGACGCGCGCACCCCGGACCGGCGAAGTCGATGGCGAGGACTATCATTTCCTGAGCGATGCCGCCTTCAAGAAGCAGGTGGCAACGGGGGGGATGCTGGAACATGCGCATGTGTTCGGCAATTTCTACGGCTCGCCCAAGGAGCCGGTGCGGGTGGCGATCGGCGACGGCAAGGATGTGCTGTTCGACATCGACTGGCAGGGCGCGCAGCAGATCCGCAACTCTGATCTGGGCCTGCACACGCTGTCGATCTTTCTGCTGCCGCCGTCGATCACGGAACTGCACCGCCGCCTTTTGGCGCGCGGGCAGGATACCGAAGAGACCATCGCCCGGCGTATGCAGAACAGCTGGGACGAGATCAGCCACTGGGATGGCTATGACTTTGTGCTGGTGAACGACGATCTGGACACCACCGAGGCGCACCTTAAAAGTATCGTGACCGCGGCGCGGCTGCGGCGCAGCCAGCAACCGGGGCTGAATGCCCATGTGCGCGCGCTTCAGGACGAGTTCGAGGAAGGACAGATATGACCTGTTACAGCCTGGACGGGATTGCCCCCGAGATAGACGCCGACACCTGGATCGCTCCGGACGCTTCGGTGATCGGACAGGTGATGCTGGCCGCCGGTGTGTCGGTCTGGTTTGGCGCGACACTGAGGGGCGACAACGAGGCGCTCCGGATCGGGCCGGGCACCAATTTGCAGGAAAACGTCGTCTGTCACACCGACATCGGGTATCCGCTGGTGGTCGGCGCGGGCTGTACCATCGGGCACAACGTCATCCTGCACGGCTGCACCATCGGCGACAACACCCTGATCGGCATGGGTGCGATGGTGATGAATGGCGCCCGCGTCGGGCGCGACTGCCTGATCGGGGCGGGGGCGCTGGTCACCGAGGGCAAGGAGATCCCGGACGGATCGCTGGTTGTCGGCGCACCGGGCAAGGTGGTGCGGGCCCTGGACGCGGCGGCCATTGAATCGCTGCGCGAGTCCGCCCGCAACTACCAGCGCAAGCTGCTGCGATACCGAACGGGATTGCGGACGCTCTGACCCGGGCCAGGGTCCTGACGCGGGTGGCCACCGGTGCAGGGGGGCGCTGCCCCCCGTCCTGCGGACCCCCCCGGGGTATTTGGGAAAAGAAGAAGCCGGGGCGGGTGAGGTCAGAGACCGCGGGGGGCTGGCGGTCAGAGACCGCGGGGGGTCGGGCGGTCGAAGACACGGCGGCCGAGGGCCGAAGCCGCGAGATCGACCATAAGCTGCGCGGTGCGGCCGCGTTCGTCCAGCATCGGGTTCAGTTCGACCAGGTCGAGAGAGGTCATGAGGCCGCTGTCGTGCAGCATCTCCATCACCAGATGAGCCTCGCGTACGGTGGCGCCGCCGGGCACCGTGGTGCCGACGGCGGGCGCCACAGAGGGGTCGAGGAAATCCACGTCAAGCGAGACATGCAGCGCGCCGCCGGCGGAGGCAACGGTTTCCAGAAAGCCGCCAAGCAGCCTGGCGATTCCGTTTTCGTCGATGTCGCGCATGTCGTGGCGGCGGATGTCACTGGCTTCGAGCATCTGGCGTTCGGCGGCATCGACCGAGCGCAGCCCGATGATGCACACATTGCGTTCGGGCACCGGATGCGGCACGGGCGGGAAGCCGTCAAAGCCGCGGCGTCCCGTCACGTAGCCCAGCGGCGTGCCGTGCAGGTTGCCCGAATCCGTCGTCTCGAGCGTGTGGAAATCGCTGTGGGCGTCCAGCCAGAGCACGAACTGGGGCCGACCAGCGGCGGCGGCATGGGCGGCGACGCCGTGGACCGTGCCGAGTGAGAGCGCATGGTCACCACCGAGGAAGATTGGCAGGCCCTGGTTCATGGCGTCCCGGGCCGCAACACTGAGCGCAGAGGTCCAGCCAACGGTTTCGGGAAGGGAGTTAAGCCCCTTGCGCGGGGCGACGTCCGTTGGATGCGGGGCGACATTTCCCATATCGGTCACGTCATGCCCCAGATCGCACAGGGCACCGGCAAGCCGGGCGGTGCGGTAGGCGTCCGGCCCCATGAGGCAGCCGAGCCGCGTCTTGCCGCTGTCCACCGGCGCGCCGACGAGGAGGATGCGTTGGGTCTGCAGGTGGGTCTGCATGGGGGTAACTCCTGAACGGTGTCTCTGTCGCGGCGGGGCCGCGGGATTCCTGCGGTGTCTATCAGACGCGGCTGCCAAAGGGGAGACCGGGGGACCAGCCGAGCCGACAGGGCCGCCTTTTCGGTTTTGCACAAAAGGCGGCGGGCGATTTTGCGAAAAGGCGCCGGGCAGGATTGACGCCCCCGGCGCAAGCGCCACAGTACACGGCATGACAGAGATCTTCACCGGCAGTTTTACCCAGCAGGAACCGATTCCCGAAGAGGGGATCGCCGCCGCCCTTGAGGTGCTGCGCCACGGGCGTCTGCATCGCTACAACACCGCGCCGGGCGAGATCAGCCAGACCGCGCTGCTGGAAGAGGAGTTCGCTGCGCTGAGCGGTGCACGGTATTGCGTCGCCGTGGCCTCGGGCGGATACGCGCTTTCGACCGCGCTGCGTGCTGTGGGGGTCGGGGCCGGGGACAGCGTGCTGTCCAACGCCTTTACCCTGGCACCGGTGCCCGGAGCAATCGCCGCCGTGGGGGGGGTGCCCGTGCTTGTCGGCGTGTGCGGGGATCTGACGATCGATCTTGACGATCTGACTGCAAAGGCCGGTAAGGCGCGGGTGCTGCTGCTGAGCCACATGCGCGGGCATATCTGCGACATGGACCGGTTGATGGCGATCTGCGAAGCGGCGGGGGTGACGGTGATCGAGGATTGCGCCCATACGATGGGCGCGGCATGGAACGGGGTGCCGTCGGGGCGGCACGGCGCTGTGGGCTGCCATTCCTGCCAGACCTACAAGCATGTGAACGCGGGTGAGGGCGGATTTCTTGTCACTGACGACGAGGATATCGCGGCGCGGGCCGTGCTGCTGTCGGGATCCTACATGCTATATGAACGGCACAGGGCGGCACCGGGACCCGAGGCGTTCGAGCGGGTGAAATACGTGACGCCCAACATGTCGGGCAGGATGGACAACCTGCGCGCCAGCATCCTGCGTCCGCAGTTGCGCGCCTTGCCCGGAAAGGTTGCCGCCTGGAATGCGCGGTATCGCTTGGTCGAGGACGGACTGCGCGGCACGCAGGGCCTGCGCCTGATCGAGCGGGGCGAGGCGGAATCCTACGTCGGCAGTTCGATACAGTTCCTGTTGCCGGACTGGTCCGCTGCGAAAGTGGCCGAGGTGCTGCGGCGCTGCATCCGGCGCGGTGTGGAACTGAAATGGTTCGGGGCGGCAGAGCCGGTCGCCTTTACCTCAAGATACGACTCCTGGCATTACGCGCCGACGGCGCCGATGCCCGCGACCGACCGTATCCTGGCCGGGCTGATCGACATGCGCCTGCCTCTGACCTTCAGCCTTGAGGATTGCGCGATGATTGCGCGCATCATCCGGGCCGAGGTCAGCACCGTGTTTCAGTCCGAAACACCCAAAATATAAGACGTTTCTGTCGTGACCGTTGGCTTTATCGAACGCTTCAGTCGGAGATATCGGCATTGTAAAGCGGAACGGTGGACATCGACATCTTTGCCGACCCCTCGGACAGTTCGGCGGTGTGGGCGAGGTAGATCAGCGTCTGGTTCGTCTCGTCGAAGATTCGCTTGATCCGCAGGGATTTCAGGATGATGGACCGCGACGTGCGGAACACATCCTCGCCGCCGTCGCTGCGGTCAATGTCGCCGATCTTGATCGGCCCGGTCTGGCGACAGGCAATGGACGAATTGGAAGGATCCTCGAACCAGTTGCCCTTGGAAAGACGATCAATCACCGAGCGGTCGAAATAGGCGATGTGGCAGGTGACCCCGGCCACTTCCGGGTCGGGAATCGCCTCGATTATGATGTCGTTGCCCACCCAGTCGACGCCGATCTTGCCCACCTCTTCCGATTGGGCGGAAAAGGGGGCGCAAAGGCACAAAGCAAGCGCGGTCAGTCGAATGGGGGGCATGGCCATCTCCGGCAAAAGGGGAAACTCGGTAATACCATTATGGCTGTGTCAGACGAAGCTGACCATCCCGTGTTCGCCCACGTCCGGTTTGTCGTCGGATACCCGCGAGCGGATCAGTTCGTAGACGAAACCCGCCGCGCCAGTTGTGGCCCAGACCTCGGCCTTGGTCGGGGTCATGCGGATCAGGCGGATGTCGTCGTCGCGGCGTCCGTCATCGAACCATGAGGCGGCGACGGCATTCCACAGCTCGTCGAGCTTGGCCGGGTCGTTCACATGGGTGACCTGCCCGTCGATGGTGGCGTAAAGGTTGGCCTTGGGATCAGCGACAAAGAACGACGCCTCTGCGCTCGTCTCTGCGGCCTTGGAAAGTTCGGTGCCATCGGCGGTGATGAACCAGATCGCGTTTTCCTTGCGGTCGGCATAGGGTGACATCGGTACGGCGCGGGCGCCTGCGGCGCTTAGCAGACCAGCCTGCACATCGCCGATGCGGTCCCAGAAAGCGGATTTGAGGTCTTCGGACATATTGCTATCCTTTTGATGTTCACGTTCATTCATGCAACGCTGCCCTGATTGGGAAGTTCCGTAGCGACCGTCACGTTCGGATAAGGTCGGCGCGGGCAGGAAGAGCAATCAGAGAGGAGATGCGCCGGTGTTCAACGCAGTGATGCAATTCGATCTGGGCGAGGATGTGAACGCGCTGCGCGACATGGTCCATCGCTGGGCACAGGATCGGGTGCGCCCGATGGCGGGCACGATTGACGCGGCCAACGTCTTTCCTCCCACGCTGTGGCCCGAGATGGGGCAACTGGGCCTGCTGGGCATCACCGTCCCCGAGGAATATGGCGGCGCGGGCATGGGATACCTTGCCCATGTGATCGCGGTCGAGGAGATTGCCCGCGCCAGCGCGTCGGTGTCGCTGTCCTATGGCGCCCATTCCAACCTTTGCGTGAACCAGATCGCGCTGAACGGGACCGAGGCGCAGCGGCGGAAATACTTGCCGGGGCTGGTCGCGGGCACCAGTGTCGGTGCACTGGCCATGTCCGAGGCCGGGGCAGGGTCCGACGTGGTGTCGATGACCCTGCACGCGGAAAAGCGCAACGACCGCTACGTGCTGAACGGCAGCAAATACTGGATCACCAACGGCCCCGATGCCGACACGCTGGTGGTCTATGCCAAGACCGATCCCGATGCCGGATCTCGGGGCATCACCGCCTTCCTGATCGAAAAGGCCATGACAGGGTTTTCCACCAGCCCGCATTTCGACAAGCTCGGGATGCGCGGGTCCAACACCGCCGAACTGATTTTTGAAGATGTCGAGGTGCCGTTCGAGAACGTGCTGGGCGAAGAGGGGCGCGGCGTGCGCGTTCTCATGTCCGGCCTCGATTACGAACGCGTCGTGCTGGCGGGCATCGGCACGGGCATCATGGCGGCCTGTCTGGACGAGGTGATGCCCTATCTTGCGTCACGCAGGCAGTTCGGCCAGCCGATCGGCAGTTTCCAGCTGATGCAGGGCAAGATTGCCGACATGTATACGGCGATGAATTCGGCCCGGGCCTATGTCTACGAGGTGGCCAAGGCTTGCGACCGGGGGGATGTGACGCGCCAGGATGCGGCGGCCTGCTGTCTTTATGCCAGCGAACAGGCGATGGTGCAGGCGCATCAGGCGGTGCAGGCGATGGGTGGCGCGGGCTTTCTGGCCGATGCGCCGGTCGCGCGGCTGTTCCGCGATGCCAAGCTGATGGAGATCGGCGCCGGTACGTCGGAAATCCGGCGGATGCTGGTCGGGCGTGAACTCATGGCGGCGATGGCCTGAGCGATGCCGCGCTGGATCTGGTTCGTTCCTGTCGGGATCCTGGTCGCGCTGGCGGCGCTGATGGGCTGGCGGTACGGCTGGGTCGTGGCGAATGTGACCGAAACGCAGGTGATCGACGCCTATGCCGCGCGCTATCTCGAAGAACGGCACCGCGACGGCACCGGGGCCACCGCCGAGCGGCAGGACTGCCGGGCACGGCCCGTCGAACGGGCCTGGCTGGTGGTGATCTGCGGTCCCGAACCACATGATCCGGCGCTGAGCTATACCTATTACGTGGCACGGGACGGGCGGCTGCAGCTGCGGGTTGGTCCGGACACCGGGGGATGAGCGGCGCAGGCAGCAGGACAGTTCACGACATGCAGGACAGGAGACGATGATGGGTGCAAACGGGGGCAGGGTGATCCGGTTCCGCCGAGGCGCGCGCCGACCGCCGAACTGGGATCTGGGCACGCCGCCGCAGCGACGCAAACGGCAGCGGCGCAAGCGGTTGCTGAAAGGTGGGCTTGTGGTGGCAGGAATTGTGGTGTTTGCAGATCTGGTGCAAAGTGGGTCATGAACGATTTGAACCATCCCCCGATCCGGCTGCATCACGTCCCGTTTTCGCGGTCTTTCCGTGTCCTGTGGCTGCTGGAAGAGTTGGGTCTTACCTTTGAGGTGACGCACTACGATATCCGCGACGGATCGCTGCGCGGGGCCTTTCAAGAGCTTTCGCCCGCAGGCCGCGTGCCCGCGCTGGAAATCGACGGTCTGACTTTGTTCGAAAGCGGCGCGATCCACGAATACCTGTGCGAACGACACCCCCAGTCCGGGCTGGGCCGCGTCCCGGGCTCGCCCGAACGGCCGCGGTTTCTTGAGGCGCTGCACTTTGCAGAGACCATGGCGGGCTGTATCGAGCAGTTGAACATCCAGCATGTGTTCCTGCGCGACCCGGCGCAGGCGTCGCCCACGGTGATCAAGCTGATGACGGCCCGGCTGGCCGGAACGTTGCGCGCGATGGAGGGTCTGCTTGAGGGGCGGGACCATATGCTGCGCGACGGCTTTAGTGCCGCCGACACGATGATGGGGTTCAACCTGTTCGCGGCCCCCTATTTTGTGCAGCTCGATCCTTATCCACGGATCGGCGCTTACCGTGACCGTCTGGCCGCCCGCCCCGCCTTTTGGCGCGCGCGCGACCGCGACGGCGAGCAGGCTTTTTACACGCGGGATTTTTATCCGGTGCCAGAAAGGCCGCTGTGAACCGTGCGGGGTGCGTGCGCTTCGATGTGGGGCGCAAATTCGGCAGGCCGCGTGCCGGACCGTCCCTGGACAGGATGTCCGCGACCCATGCGCGCGCCCTGAAAACGGGCAGCGGATGGCATTTCCCGGCCATCCTTTTGGCAGCATTGAATAAATTTTCATTAGCCTGTTGAAGCCATGGGTCATTTCTTGCAATGGATTGATGTGGCCTTGGTTGACCCGGTACGCGGGCGGCGATAAGTCAGTCAAGAAGTCAACTTAGCCACTTGACGGATGCGCCCGGATTGCGGCGCCCTAGGAAAGGAGCCACCTCGTGGACGACATGCTGAGGGAATACCTTCCCATCCTTGTTTTTCTGGCAATTGCCATCGGCCTGGGCCTGGTGCTGATCTTGGCCGCCGTGGTCATCGCAGTGCGCAATCCCGACCCCGAAAAAGTGAGCGCGTACGAGTGCGGGTTCAACGCATTCGACGATGCGCGCATGAAATTCGACGTGCGCTTCTACCTCGTGTCGATCCTGTTCATCATCTTCGATCTGGAAATCGCGTTTCTCTTTCCCTGGGCTGTTGCCTTTCAGGATGTGAGTATGGCGGCCTTCTGGTCGATGATGGTCTTCCTGGCGGTGCTGACCATCGGCTTTGCCTACGAGTGGAAGAAGGGAGCACTGGAATGGCAGTAACGGATGAAAAGGTGGTGACCGAAGTTCAGGGTGACGGGCTTCAGGAACCGCGTGTAAAGTCGGCGCCGTCGGTGAAATCGCCCTACGGTCTGAACACTGCAGGCGGGGATTCCGAAGTGGCGACGCAGAACCTGAACGCCGAACTGGCGGACAAGGGATTCTTGCTGACCTCGACCGAGGATATAATCAACTGGGCGCGCACCGGGTCGCTGCACTGGATGACCTTTGGCCTTGCCTGCTGCGCGGTCGAGATGATGCACACGTCGATGCCGCGCTATGACCTTGAACGGTTTGGCACGGCGCCGCGCGCGTCCCCGCGTCAGTCCGACCTGATGATCGTGGCAGGCACCCTGACCAACAAGATGGCTCCGGCCCTGCGCAAGGTCTACGACCAGATGCCGGAACCGCGTTACGTGATCTCGATGGGATCCTGCGCCAATGGCGGCGGCTATTACCACTACAGCTATTCCGTGGTGCGCGGCTGCGACCGGATCGTACCAGTGGACATCTACGTGCCGGGCTGCCCGCCGACCGCAGAAGCGCTGCTTTACGGGATACTCGCATTGCAGAAAAAGATCAGACGGACCGGGACAATTGTACGCTGAGGCCGGGGCACGCCATGCGCCACAGGCTTGGGCACGTCATGCGCCAAGGGCGCGCGAACGTCATGCGCCACAGGCACGGCCATTAAGCGCCGAACCTCTGGACCGGCGGAAGGAGACGACAGGATGACGGCAGCACTGCAGGAACTGGGCGGACACATTGAACAGCGCCGCCCGGATTGCGTTCTGGGCTGGGATGTCTCGCATGGCGAGTTGAACATCGACGTGGCACCGTCCAGCGTGCGCGGCCTTGTCGACTTTCTGAAGACGGACAATACCTGCCGTTTCAACTCGCTTGTGGATATCACGGCCGTGGATTACCCGGAACGGCCCAAACGGTTCGACGTGGTCTATCACTTCCTGTCCATGTACCAGAATCACCGCGTCCGCCTGCGTGTCAGCATCCGCGAAGAAGACATGGTGCCCTCGATCACCTCGGTGCATCCCTCGGCCAACTGGTTCGAACGCGAAGTCTTTGACATGTTCGGCGTGCTGTTTTCGGGGCATCCCGACCTGCGCCGCATCCTGACCGACTATGGATTCCGCGGCCATCCTCTGCGCAAGGATTTCCCGACGACGGGCTATACCGAGGTGCGGTATGACGAGGAACAGAAGCGCGTGATCTACGAACCCGTCAACCTGGTGCAGGAATATCGTCAGTTCGATTTCATGTCCCCCTGGGAAGGCGCGCAATACGTGCTGCCCGGGGATGAAAAGAAAGAGGCCAAGGGATGAGCTGCAAACCCGCACCGACGCCTGTTTTGGGACGCCCTGAAAAAATTCGGGCGAATTTTTTCATCTTGTGCCTGTCGGCCGCTGCAAGGAGAACGACCCGATGATGGACGGATCGAAAGGGTTTGACGACGCCCTGACGGGCGAGCAGAAGATCCGCAACTTCAACATCAACTTCGGCCCGCAACACCCTGCTGCGCATGGGGTTCTGCGCCTTGTGCTGGAGCTGGACGGCGAAATCGTCGAACGCTGCGATCCGCACATCGGGCTGCTGCACCGCGGCACCGAAAAGCTGATGGAATCGCGGACCTATCTCCAGAATCTTCCGTATCTTGACCGTCTCGATTATGTCGCGCCGATGAACCAGGAACACGCCTGGTGTATGGCCATCGAAAAGCTGACCGGGGTCGAGGTGCCGCGCCGCGCCTCGCTTATACGGGTGCTCTACTCCGAGATCGGGCGCATACTCAGCCACCTGCTGAACGTCACGACGCAGGCGATGGATGTCGGCGCACTGACACCGCCGCTCTGGGGGTTCGAGGAACGCGAAAAGCTGATGGTGTTTTACGAACGTGCCTGTGGCGCCCGCCTGCACGCGGCCTATTTCCGTCCCGGCGGCGTGCATGTGGATCTGCCTGGCGACCTGATCGACGACATCGGCACCTGGGCCGTGGAATTTCCCAAGGTGCTGGCCGATATTGACGCGTTGCTGACCGAGAACCGGATCTTCAAGCAGCGCAACGCCGACATCGGCGTCGTGACCGAGCAGGATATCCAGGACTGGGGTTTTTCCGGCGTCATGGTGCGCGGTTCGGGGCTTGCCTGGGATCTGCGGCGCGCGCAGCCCTATGAATGTTATGACGAATTCGAATTTCAGATCCCGGTGGGCAAGAACGGCGACTGTTACGACCGCTATCTTGTCCGCATGGAAGAAATGCGTCAGTCGGTGCATATCATCAAACAGGCTGTCGAGAAGCTGAAGGCGCCCGACGGGCAGGGCGACATACTTGCCCGCGGCAAGATCACGCCGCCGTCGCGGACCGACATGAAGACCTCGATGGAGGCGCTTATCCATCACTTCAAGCTTTATACCGAAGGGTTTCACGTTCCCGCGGGCGAAGTCTATGCTGCGGTCGAGGCGCCCAAGGGTGAATTCGGCGTCTACCTTGTCGCGGATGGCAGCAACAAACCCTACCGCGCCAAACTGCGCGCGCCGGGCTTCCTGCACCTTCAGGCGATGGATTATTTGGCGACAGGCCACCAGCTGGCCGATGTGGCGGCGATCATCGGGACGATGGACGTCGTGTTTGGGGAGATTGACCGATGATCCGAATTTCCGGCGCCTGTGCCGCGCTTGCGCTGCTGTCGGCCTGCGTCCTGCCGCCCGACGGGGTGACGGACGAAGGGCTTGCCATGTTCGACGGTGCGGTTGCGTCGATCGGCTGTGATCTGGTGACCGAAGAGGACTACATTCCCGTTGAACTCCAGACCGGGATGAGCCGCCGCGAAGTGATGGACGTCGCCTCCTACAAGACCTCGACCGAAGAGGGCGTGAAGCTGTCAAATGGCGGTTTCAGGCTCAGGACGGGGGACTGCGCTGCCGACGACGCCGCCGGGCAGGTGTGACGTGATGTGGTGGTCCGCCCTTGGCGCGATGCTGATCGCGACGTCCGGACAGGCCGTACACGCCGAACCCGGGCGCGCGGATTTTACCTATCTGTCCGACCTGGCCGCAGAGGGATTCGAACCCTTTGCCGCCAGTGCGGCGGGCAATGCCAGTTTCGGGATGAAGCGGGATGCAGAGATGTATCTGTGTTTCATTGCGGACGATCCCGCCGTATCGGCGGAACGTCAGGCCATACTGGTTGAAGAAGTGACTGGAAAGAACCCCGACCGGGAGGTGTCCAACATCCCTGTCGTCTGCGTAGCGACGCAATAGGAAGTGACATGCTGAGACGTCTTCACAAGGACCAACCCGAGGCTTTCGCCTTTACCCCGGACAATCTTGCCTGGGCCGAGGCGCAGATCACCAAATACCCTGAGGGGCGTCAGGCCAGCGCGATCATTCCGCTGCTCTGGCGCGCGCAGGAACAGGAGGGCTGGCTGACCCGCCCGGCCATCGAAGGTGTCGCGGACATGCTTGGCCTTGCCTACATGCGCGCGCTCGAGGTGGCGTCATTCTACTTTATGTTTCAGCTGCAACCTGTTGGTAGTGTTGCAAATATCCAGATCTGCGGTACAACGTCCTGCATGATCTGCGGCGCAGAGGACCTGATGGCCGTCTGCAAGGACAAGATCGCCGCGAAACCGCACACCCTGTCCGCCGATGGCAAGTTCAGCTGGGAAGAGGTCGAATGCCTGGGCGCCTGCGCCAATGCGCCTATGGCACAGATCGGCAAGGATTATTACGAGGATCTGACCACCGAGCGGCTGGCCGAGATTCTGGACGAACTGTCGGCGGGGCGCGTGCCGTTGCCTGGCCCGCAAAACGGACGGTTTTCGTGCGAACCGAAATCGGGGCTGACCAGCCTGGACGCCTTTGCCCAGGACCGCAAACAGCACAACGCGAGCGTGGCGCTGGCTGTCGAGATCGGCGATACGATCAAGCGCATCGACGGCACCGAGGTGCCGCTGGTCTCGCACTGGCAGGACAGGTCCGACCGCAAGGGCGATGCCGAACCGACGCCGCATACCCCCGATCTTGCCGGCGACGCCCCGGTGGACGAGACCGGCGTCGACAAGCGCGAGGCCCCGGTTCAGGGCACCGGGCATCCGCGCCTCGACGAGCCTGCCAAAGAGGCAGAAGCCGCGTCGCAAGGCGGGGGCATCAAGCCGGCGATGCTCGATACGGCGCGCGAGGGCGCGGCAGATGATCTCAAGCGGATCCGCGGAGTCGGACCCAGGCTCGAGACGATGCTGAACGACATGGGCATTTATCATTTTGACCAGATCGCAAGCTGGTCGACAGACGAGATTGCCTGGGTTGACAGCAATCTGGAAGGGTTCAAAGGCCGGGTCAGCCGCGATGACTGGGTTTCGCAATCCAAAGAGCTTGCATCCGAAGACGAGACGGATTTCGCTGCACGTGCTAAAACGGGTGACGTGGACAATACATAGACCCCAGAAACACGGACAGGGAGTGTGAAGATGAACGGACAGAACAAGGGTATGAGTTGCGCCTCCGGATGCTGGGCCATGGCGGGTGCCATCGGCTTCCTGGCGCTGGTGCTGCTGCTGGTGGTCGGGAACACCTCGTGGACCGGCTCCATTTTCCTGAGCGTCGTGGCGACCGGCGTGCTGGGGTTCATCTTTTCCTACCTGTTCTGCCGCGAACTTCCCGGACCGGTATCGACCGGTGTTGCATCGCGCGCCGCGCCTGCCGCCCCGGCACCTGCCAGCCCCGCGCCTTCCACCTCTGAACCCGCGCGTACGGATGCGCCTTCGGCACCGGCTGCCCCGGCCCCGGCAGCCTCGGATGCCAAGCCGGATGTAAGAGCGGCTTCTGCCACCACCGATGAAGAGGCGGGCGCGCAGGTCAGGCCGTCAAAGCCTTTGGCCGGGCAGGAGGATCTGGCGTCGCGCAAGGGCGACTGGAAATATGAGAGCGAGCCAAAGCCCGGACCCGACGCCACGGGCGAGGAGACGGGCGAGGAGACGGGCGAGGAGACGGGGACCGGCATCAAGCCCGCAACCCTGACCGAAGCGCGCGCCGATGGACGCGACGACCTGAAGAGGATCAAGGGTATCGGGCCGAAGCTGGAAAACCTGTGCAATGACATGGGTTTTTACCACTTCGACCAGATTGCCGCCTGGACCCCGGCCGAAGTGGCATGGGTCGATCAGAACCTCGAAGGCTTCAAGGGCCGCGTGACGCGCGACGAATGGGTAACGCAGGCGAAAACCCTTGCGGCGGGTGACGAGACCGAGGTCTCGGAACGTGCCGACAAGGGTGACGCATACTGAACGGGCAGGGAACGGCATGAGCCAGGATGAAGACTTTCAGCGGCAGGGGCGCATCACGGCGCTGGTGATTGCCGGTGTGGGTCTTGCCTGGGTCATTGTCACCGGCCTTGGGGCCGCGCTGGACTGGAGCCAGCGCACCCGCGCCTTTTTCGACCTGGCCGCCCTGGCCGGGTTCGGGACGGGCATATGGATGATTTATGGACTCTGGCGGATGCGCCAGAAGAACAAGGACTAGGCGATGCTCAAGGATCAGGACCGGATCTTTACCAACCTTTACGGCATGCACGACCGCACCCTGAAGGGCGCGCAGGCGCGCGGCCATTGGGATGGCACCAAGGGTATCCTCGACCAGGGGCGCGACTGGATCGTCGACCAGATGAAGAAATCCGGCCTGCGCGGCCGGGGCGGCGCGGGCTTTCCCACGGGCCTCAAATGGTCGTTCATGCCCAAGGAATCGGACGGGCGGCCCGCCTATCTGGTGGTGAATGCGGATGAATCCGAGCCTGGCACCTGCAAGGACCGCGAGATCATGCGCCATGACCCGCACACGCTGGTCGAAGGCTGCCTGATCGCCAGTTTCGCCATGCAGGCCCATGCCTGCTATATCTACATCCGCGGCGAATACATCCGCGAGAAAGAGGCGCTTCAGATTGCCATCGACGAGGCCTATGAGGCCGGTCTGGTGGGGCGCAACGCCTGCGGGTCGGGTTATGATTTCGACATCTATCTGCACCACGGCGCCGGCGCCTATATCTGTGGCGAGGAAACCGCCCTGCTGGAAAGCCTTGAGGGCAAGAAGGGTATGCCGCGCATGAAGCCGCCGTTCCCGGCCGGTTCTGGCCTTTATGGTTGCCCGACGACGGTGAACAACGTCGAATCTATCGCCGTGGTGCCGACCATCCTGCGGCGCGGTCCCGAATGGTTTTCGTCGTTCGGACGGGCGAACAACGCAGGCACCAAGCTGTTCGCGATCAGCGGCCATGTGAACAACCCCTGCGTCGTCGAAGAGGCCATGTCGATCAGTTTCGAAGAGCTGATTGAAAAGCATTGCGGCGGCATACGCGGCGGATGGGACAACCTCAAGGCGGTGATCCCCGGCGGATCGTCGGTGCCTTGCATCCGGGGCGAGCATATGCGCGAGGCGATCATGGATTTCGATTACCTGCGCGAACAGCGCAGCGGTCTGGGCACCGCGGCGGTGATCGTGATGGATCAGAGCACGGACATCATCAAAGCGATCTGGCGGCTGTCCAAGTTCTACAAACACGAAAGCTGTGGCCAGTGTACGCCCTGCCGCGAAGGCACCGGCTGGATGATGCGCGTGATGGACCGTCTGGTGACAGGCGAGGCTGAGGTCGAGGAAATCGACATGCTGCTGGACGTGACCAAACAGGTCGAGGGGCATACGATCTGTGCCCTTGGCGATGCCGCCGCCTGGCCGATTCAGGGGTTGATCCGCAACTTCCGGGACGAGATCGAGGACCGCATCAAGCACAAGCGCGGGCCGCGGGCGACGACCATGGCAGCGGAGTAAGGGCATGCGGGCAATTCTGACGCTGACCATTGTGGCCGTGGTGCTGACCATTGCGGGTTGTTCCCGTTCCCAGGGCACCAATGTGGTGGCGTTCAACGGCGTGTTCTACAACGGCAAGATCGGTGCAGAGCGCAGCAACCGCAAGGATTTCACCGCCACTGTGCGCCCGGTGTCGGGTCAGACCCTGACCGGCGCCCGAGAGGCGGGCCGCTATGAAGGCATCAAGCACTGTATCCGCTATTATGGCACCAGCGATATCGACTGGGTCGTGGGGCCCGAAACCCCGCCCGAGCGGTTGCAGGTCCAGGGCGATACGCTGACCTTCCGGGGAAGCTGTGTGGAATGATTGAAAGCGGCCTCATAACAAAGGCTTGTGCGGCCAGCTATTGCATAGCAAAGCGGCACGGCCCCATCTTTGCAGGGACGCGGGGTTGCAGGGCAACTCTGCCCCCCTTGCAAGGAGAGACGGGATGCGTTTGACACTGACCCTGGCACTGACAGCGGCGCTTTTGGGCGGCGCGGCGGCGGCGAAACCGCCCCTGCGCGAAATTGCTGTGGTAGATGACGGGATTATGGCCGTCGGTATCGCGGACGAGATCCGCAACAATTGCGACAGGATCGAGGCCCGGATGATCACCGCGATCATGCGGCTTCAGGGGCTGAAGTCCGAGGCCCGGTCTCAGGGCTACAGCGAAAAAGAGATAGAGGATTACGTGACCTCCAAGGCCGAAAAGGCCCGCATGCGGCAACGCGGCGAGGCTTACATGCAGGCAAACGGGGTGACATCAGGGGACAAGTCCAGCTATTGCAGGCTGGGCAAACAGGAAATCGCAAGGGGTTCCGCTATAGGGAGCCTGCTGAAAGCAAGGTGAGACGATGTCAGACCTCCGCAAGATCAACATTGACGGCAAGTATGTGGAAGTAGAGGGCGCGATGACGCTGATCCAGGCCTGTGAAGAGGCCGGGATCGAGATACCGCGTTTCTGTTACCACGAACGGCTGAGCATCGCCGGAAACTGCCGCATGTGTCTGGTCGAGGTTGTGGGCGGTCCGCCCAAACCCGCCGCTAGCTGTGCCATGCAGGTGCGCGATCTGCGCCCCGGCAAGGATGGCGAGCCGCCGATGGTCAAGACCAACAGCCCCATGGTCAAGAAGGCGCGCGAGGGGGTGATGGAGTTCCTGCTTATTAACCATCCGCTGGACTGCCCGATCTGCGACCAGGGTGGCGAATGCGATCTTCAGGATCAGGCGATGGCCTATGGCGTCGATTTTTCCCGCTTCCGCGAACCAAAGCGCGCGGCCACCGACCTGAACCTTGGCCCGCTGGTCGAGACGCATATGACTCGCTGCATCTCCTGCACGCGCTGCGTGCGGTTCACCACTGAAGTGGCGGGGATTTCCCAGATGGGCCAGACTGGCCGGGGTGAGGATTCCGAAATCACCTCGTACCTGGGCGAAACGCTGGACAGCAACCTTCAGGGTAATATCATCGACCTTTGCCCGGTGGGTGCGCTCGTCTCGAAACCCTATGCCTTTACCGCGCGCCCCTGGGAACTGTCCAAGACGGAAACGATCGACGTTATGGACGCGCTTGGCAGCAGCATCCGCGTCGACACCAAGGGCCGCGAGGTGATGCGGATCCTGCCGCGCAACCATGACGGCGTGAACGAGGAATGGATTTCCGACAAGACCCGTTTCGTCTGGGACGGCCTGCGCCGCCAGCGGCTGGACAGGCCGTATGTGCGTGAAAACGGCAAGTTGCGTCCGTCCACCTGGCCCGAGGCGCTGGCAAAGGCGGCCGAGATGATGAAGGGCCGCAAGGTGACCGGCCTGGTCGGGGACCTGGTGCCGGTCGAGGCTGCCTATGCGTTGAAATCGCTCATCGGATCGCTTGGCGGAACGGTGGAATGTCGCACGGATGGTGCGCAACTGCCTGCGGGACATCGTTCGGGATATGTCGGAACCGCGACGATCGAAGAGATCGACACAGCCAAGGCGATCATGCTGATCGGCACAAATCCGGCAGTCGAGGCGCCGGTGCTGAACGCCCGTATCCGCAAGGCCTGGAGCCATGGCGCCAATGTCGGCCTGATCGGCGAGGCTGTCGATCTGACCTATGACTATGAACATGTCGGCACCGGGACGGACACGATCACCGAACTTCTGGGCCGCGACCAGGACGAGGTCGCCGACGGCGAATCGATCATCATCATCGGGCAGGGCGCTCTGGCGCGGGCAGATGGCGGCGCGGTGCTGGCGGCGGCCATGAAGCTGGCCGAGGCGACCGGATCAAAATTCCTCGTGCTGCACACGGCTGCCGGGCGCGTGGGCGCGATGGACATCGGCGCGGTGACGGACGGTGGCGTGATTGCCGCGCTGGACGGGGCCGAGGTGGTCTACAACCTGGGCGCCGACGAAGGTGAAGTTCCCGCCGGTCCGTTCGTGATCTATCAGGGCAGCCATGGCGACCGCGGCGCCCACCGTGCCGACATCATCCTGCCCGGCGCTGCCTACACCGAAGAGCAGGGCCTGTTCGTGAACACCGAAGGACGCCCGCAACTGGCGCTGCGCGCCGGATTTGCCCCCGGCGAGGCGAAAGAGAACTGGGCGATCCTGCGCGCGCTCAGCGCCGAAGTGGGCCAAACCTTGCCGTTTGATTCGATGGCGCAACTGCGCAAGGCGCTCATCTCCGAAGTGCCACATCTTGCCGAAATCGACTCGGTCCCTGAAAACGACTGGCGCCTGCCCGAAGCGGGCGAGATGGACGCCGACAGGCTGCGCTGTGCGATTTCGGATTTCTACCTGACCAACCCGATTGCGCGGGCCAGCCAGCTGATGGCCGAACTGAGCGCCAATGCCAAGGCACGGAAAGACGCCCCCCTCGCGGCGGAGTGAGGGGGATGCGCATCATGCTGGCGCTGCTTGCTGCCGGAGGACTTACGGGTTGCGAGGCGTCGCAGGATACGCCGCAGCCGTTCGCGCCCGAGTATGGCGCCATCGAGACCCGGCTTCTGGACGGGGATCTCGTGAACTTTCTGGTGGAAATGCGCGGCGCCCGTGGACAGGGTGACGTTGCGGACTATGCAGAATGTGCTGCGGCGCAGTATACTCTGATACGAGGATACGGTTTCGCGCGGCATTTGCGCACAAATGTCGATGAAGAGGGTGGAGTCTGGCGCGCAGATGCGGTTTACACCATCTCGCCAGCACTGCCCCGCGGGTTGAAGACGATTGACGCCGAAGTCACCGTTTTCAATTGCGCGGAAAACGGAATACCGATGGTGTGAGGACCTGATGGCTGATTTCTTTACCACAACCGGCGGAATCGCCCTGATCATCGTGGCGCAGTGCCTTGCGGTCCTGGGATTCGTGATGATTTCCCTGCTGTTCCTGGTCTATGGCGACCGCAAGATATGGGCTGCCGTGCAGATGCGCCGCGGGCCCAACGTGGTGGGCATCTTCGGGTTGCTCCAGACGGTGGCCGATGCGCTGAAATACGTGGTGAAAGAGGTGGTCGTTCCGGCAGGGGCGGACAAGCCGGTGTTCATGCTTGCGCCGTTGACCTCCTTCGTTCTTGCAATGGTCGCCTGGGCGGTGATTCCGTTCAACGACAGCTGGGTGCTGTCGGACATCAACGTGGCGGTGCTATTTGTGTTCGCCGTCTCCTCGCTCGAGGTTTACGGCGTGATCATGGGGGGCTGGGCGTCGAATTCGAAATACCCGTTCCTCGGTTCACTGCGCTCGGCTGCGCAGATGATTTCCTACGAGGTCTCTCTCGGACTGATCATCATCGGCATCATCATCTCGACCGGATCGCTGAACTTTGGCGACATCGTGCGCGCGCAGGATGGCGACTTCGGCTTCTTCAACTGGTACTGGCTGCCGCACTTCCCGATGGTCTTTCTGTTCTTCATCTCGTGCCTGGCCGAAACGAACCGACCGCCCTTTGACCTTCCCGAAGCGGAATCGGAACTGGTCGCGGGCTACCAGGTGGAGTATTCCAGTACCCCGTTCCTGCTGTTCATGGCAGGGGAATACATCGCGATCTTCCTCATGTGCGCCCTGACGTCGCTGCTGTTCTTTGGTGGCTGGCTGTCGCCGATCCCGGGCCTGCCCGACGGGGCTCTGTGGATGGTGGCGAAGATGGCGTTTTTCTTCTTCCTCTTCGCGATGGTCAAGGCAATCACGCCGCGCTACCGCTACGACCAGCTGATGCGGCTGGGCTGGAAGGTGTTCCTGCCCTTCAGCCTCGTCTGGGTGGTCTTTGTAAGCTTCGCGGCAAAATTCGGATGGTTCTGGGGATTCTATGCCCGCTGGACCACAGGAGGCTGAACATGGCTCAGATC
>JAGXGV010000023.1 GCA_024636635.1 Puniceibacterium sp. | reverse complement strand
TCGCCAATTTCATCAACGCCGAGCTTTGGGGGCGGCCCACGGATCTGCCTTGGGGCGTGATCTTTCCGGGGGACGCGGCGCAGGACTGCGGGCAGGCGCTGGGCGATCTCTGCGCGCGCCACCCGTCACAGCTATACGAAGCCGCGCTCGAAGGGCTGGTGCTGGGCGCGCTGCTGCTCTGGCTGGCCTTCAGGCGCGGGGCGTTGCGGCGTCCGGGGCTTGTGGCGGGGATCTTTGGCCTGGGTTATGGTCTGGCGCGGTTCACGGTGGAATTCGTGCGCCAGCCGGATGCGCAGTTCGTCGCGCCCGGCAATCCGCTGGGTCTGGCCTGGCATGTGCAGGGCTACGGGCTGACCATGGGGCAGATCCTGTCGCTGCCGATGATCCTGCTGGGGCTCGCACTGATCCTGTGGGCGCTCCGGCGGCCATGACAGCCCTGCGCGACATCCTCGCGGCGCAGATCGCTGCCGAGGGGCCGCTGACCATCGCCCAGTTCATGACCGCCTGCCTGCTGCATCCCGAACACGGCTATTACACCACCCGCGACCCGCTGGGCACGTCGGGCGATTTCATCACCGCCCCCGAAATCAGCCAGATGTTCGGAGAGCTTCTGGGCCTCGCGCTCGCCCAGTCCTGGCTGGACCAGGGCGCCCCGGCCGCCTTTACCCTTGCCGAACTGGGGCCGGGACGGGGCACGCTGATGGCCGACATCCTGCGCGCGACGGCGCAGGTGCCCGGATTTCACGCCGCCGCGCGGTTGCACCTTGTCGAAGTGTCACCCGCCCTGCGCGCGCGGCAAGCCACCCTGTTGGCCGGATCGGTGCCGGTCTGGCACGACAGCGCCGCGGATCTGCCCGAGGATGTGCCGCTGTTCGTCGTCGCCAACGAATTTTTCGATGCCCTGCCGGTCCGCCAGTTCCTGCGCGACGGGCGCGGCTGGCGCGAAAGGGTGGTGGGCCTGCGCGACGGCGCGCTGACCTTCGGCCTGACCGACGCCCTGCCCGACGCGACCCTCGCCCATCGGCTTGGGGATACCGCCGACGGCGATCTTGTCGAAACCTGCGGCCCTGCCAAAACCGTCGCCGCCCTGATCGGCGCGCGTATTGCCGCACACGGCGGACTGGCCCTGATCGCCGATTACGGCGGCTGGCGCAGCCTTGGCGACACCTTCCAGGCGGTGCAGCGGCACCAGAAGACCGGCCCGCTGGACGCGCCCGGCCAGGCCGATCTGACCGCCCATGTGGATTTCGAGGCGCTGGCCCGCGCCGCGCCCTGCGCCCACACCGGTCTTTCCCCGCAGGGCGTGGTGCTGGAAAGGCTCGGCATAACGGCGCGAGCGCAGGCCCTGGCCACAACCATGAGTAAAGAGTCGCTGCACCGGCACATCGCCGCACATCGCCGGTTGACCCACCCCGACGAAATGGGGACGGTGTTCAAGATGCTTGGACTTTTTCCCCACGGTGCTCCGCCACCCCCCGGATTTTTGCATGAAGCTTGAGATCATCACGGCCCTCAGCCTGGCGCCCCTGCAGCACGGCTTTTTCACCCGCAAGGGCGGCGCATCGTCCGGCGTCTTTGCCGGGCTGAACTGCGGCACCGGATCGTCAGACCAGTCCGAGATCGTGGCGATCAACCGCGCCCGTGCCGCCGACGCGATGCAGGTCGCGCCGACCCATCTTGTCGGTGTGCATCAGATCCATTCGTCCGACGTGGTCCCGGTGAACCAGCCGCTGACCGACAAGCCGCAAGCCGATGCCATGGTGACGGCGACGCCCGGCGTGGCGCTGTCGGTGCTGACCGCCGACTGTCAGCCGGTGCTGTTCGCCGACGTCCGGAACGGCGTGATCGGCGCCGCCCATGCCGGCTGGCGCGGGGCGCTGGACGGCGTGCTTGAACATACGGTCGAAGCGATGGAGACGCTGGGGGCAGAGCGCGCACAGATCGCTGCGGTGATCGGCCCGACGATCAGCCAGCGCGCCTACGAGGTCGGTCCCGAATTCTTCGAAACCTTTCTGGCCGAGGATCCGCAGAACGCCCGGTTCTTTGCCAATGGCGCGGGCGACAGGCTGCATTTTGACCTGCCCGCCTTTGGGCTGCACCGGCTGCGCCTTGCCGGCGTCGCGGCGGAATGGACGCGGCACTGCACCTATTCGGACGCGGAACGTTTCTATTCCTTCCGCCGCACCACCCATGACAACGAGGCGGATTATGGCCGCCTCATTTCCGTCATCCGCCTGTGACGCGCCATTCTGCGGCAACGCCCTGCGCAAACAGTCCCCTGCCGCCGGTCCGGTTGTTCCGCCCTTAACGCAACATCCCCACCCGGGCTTTACCGCGAAAGAGCGCCCGACCCCGCCGCGACGATTCGGGCAAATGTGGCAGCCCGGTCGCCGCAATGCGCACAATCTGGTGCTGACGAACGGATTGGACGGCGCAGGGCCACCAGTGCGTTTTCAATTTTGACAGGGCCGCCACACTGCGTGCAAAAAAGATCCAACGAAGTCGCAACAGTCCTTCTGTCGTTGTTGGTGGGGGCCAGCACGGATGTGACCAACCAGCAGGTGGATCACATGGCCAGTCTCCAGCACAGCGCCCTGAAGGTGCGCGAATCCGTTTCTCTGTCGGTCCCTACGGACCGGTTTGCTTCTCTGTCGGTCCCTACGGACCGGTTTCCCCGCACCGACGGGCGGCCTCGGCGCACACTTTCTCTCACGCGCAAATACGAGGTCGCCGCGTTGCTGCCCGATCTCACCATCACGCACCGATCTCATGTCGCCCCGGCCACCCCCCTGTTCGAGGATGCCACCTGCGCCTTTGCCCGCGGCACGCTGATCCGGACCGCGCGCGGCCCCGTCGCGGTCGAGGATCTGTTGCCCGGCGCTTACCTCGATACGCCACGCGGGGCGCAGCCCGTCATGTGGATCGGCTCAGGAACCTTCGTGCCCGGTACGGCCGACGATGTGACCAGCCTCACAAGCCTCACGCGCATCACGCAGGACGCATTCGGCATCGCCCGCCCCGAAGGCGAACTGCTGGTCGGCCCGGCGGCGCACATGGTTGTGCGGCGCGACAAGTTCACCAGGCTGATCGGCAGGGATTCGGTGCTTGCCCCCGTCAGGGACTACACCGACGGTGACCGGATCTTTGAGGTGACGCCGGGCGGGGCGGTTCAGCTTTACCATCTGATGCTGCCTCACCACAGCACGATCCGTGTCGGAAATGTTGAGATGGAAAGCTATCACCCCGGCAAGGGCGTGGTGGCCAAGATGGGCCCCAACACCCGCGCGCTGTTCCTGTCGTTGTTCCCCAATCTCGAATCGCTCGAGGATTTTGGCGATCTTGCCATGCCGCGCACCACGCGCGAGGTGATCGACAGCCTGACCCTGGGCTAGCCTCTGACACCCCTGCGGAAATGACCCCGTCTCAGGCCGTCCGGCTAAGCCGTTCCTCAAGGATGTCGAAGGGCACGCCCGGTTCATCCTTGGCGCCCCGGATCACAAGGCTGGTCTTGACGCTGCCGACATTGTGCGCGGTCAGAAGCTGCCCGGTGAGGAAGGACTGGAAGGTGCTCAGATCCGGCGCGACGCATTTCAGGATAAAATCCACCTCGCCGTTGAGCATGTGACATTCGCGCACCAGCGGCCAGTTGCGGCACCGCTCCTCAAAGGCGCTCAGGTCAGTTTCGGCCTGGCTTTGCAGTCCCACCATGGCAAAGACCTGCACCTCGAATCCCAACTCGCGCGGGTCCACATCGGCGTGATAACCGCGGATGTACCCCTGTTCTTCCAGCGTGCGCACACGGCGCAGGCAGGGTGGCGCGGAAATGCCCACCCGCTTGGCAAGCTCTACGTTGGTCATGCGGCCATCGGCCTGCAATTCGGACAGAATCTTGCGGTCGATCGGATCAAGCCTGTGCGGTGGCATGTAATACCCCTTGCCTTTTTTCGTTTGTTATCACAAATCCCCGATCCTGCGCAATAATATGTCACAGTCACGCAAGTATCTTATCCGATCGGAACCCAGGGATCTGACGGGTCACGCCGGCGTGGCCGGTGTTTGCGCCGGACCCGACCGAGGCGTATATGCAAAGCCTGAACAAGATACGCAACCATTCGTGAAGGGGTCCGTTCATGTCCGATACACGCCACACCAAGGTCCTGATCATCGGTTCGGGCCCTGCCGGCTACACCGCCGGTGTCTATGCCAGCCGCGCCATGCTGTCACCGATCCTCGTGCAGGGGATCGAACCCGGCGGCCAGCTGACCACCACGACCGAGGTGGAAAACTGGCCCGGCGATACCGAAGTCCAGGGCCCTGACCTCATGATCAGGATGGAGGCACATGCTCGCGCCATGGGGACCGAGATCATCGGCGACATCATCACCTCGCTCGACATGGACAGCCACCCCTTTGTCGCGCAATCCGACAGCGGCACGGTCTACACGGCCGATGCGGTGATCCTTGCCACCGGGGCGCGCGCCAAATGGCTGGGCCTGCCGTCCGAAGAGAAATTCAAGGGCTTCGGCGTCTCTGCCTGCGCCACATGCGACGGCTTTTTCTACCGCGGGCAGGAAATTGTCGTGATCGGCGGCGGCAACACCGCGGTCGAAGAGGCGTTGTTCCTGACCAACTTTGCCAGCAAGGTGACGCTGATCCACCGCCGCGACACGCTGCGCGCGGAAAAGATCCTTCAGGACCGGCTGATGAAGAACCCCAAGATCGAAACCCTGTGGTTTCACGAACTGGCCGAAGTCATCGGCGCCGATTCTCCGCTCGGGGTTGAAGGCGTGCGCGCCCGCGACGTACGGACCGGCGCCATCACACAAATTCCGGCCAAAGGCGTCTTTGTCGCCATCGGCCATGCGCCGGCAAACGAACTGGTCAAGGACAAGCTGGAAACCCACATGGGCGGCTATGTGGTCACCAAACCTGACAGCACCGCGACCTCGATCCCCGGCATCTTTGCCGCCGGCGATCTGACCGATCACAAGTACCGTCAGGCCGTGACCAGCGCGGGCATGGGCTGCATGGCCGCTCTTGAGGCAGAGCGCTGGCTCTCTGAACAGAACCTGGACAGCGGCAAGGACGAGACGCTGCCGCTGGGCTACGGCGCGCCGGTGGACGCGACCGCCTGAGCATCTGCGGCGACACGCGCCCGCCTGACCGCCTGTGAGACCGTCGACCGGAGTACAATGCCGGTCGGCGGTTCTGCGCCCGGTCCCGGGCGGGACAGCGGCCGGACAACGCCCGGCAAATCAGGCAAACCCTTCGCCGGAACCGGGAAAGAGCCGTAAAAGACGCGATTTTCGCACATGCCGCATTGCAGCATTCCTGTATTCTGGCATAAAAAGACATCAGGAACGCTTGAAAGTCACCCGATTTCAGGGCTATGCGCCCATCAACCCGATTCTGCCTCAACGGCAAACTGATCCAAAACCGAAAGACCCGCCAATGCCCATGTCCAACAACCTCGCGCCGATCCCCGAACTCTACGTCTCGCACGAGAGCGCCCTGAAACTGAAGGTGGAGGCGGGAAACCTCGCGTCGCTGGACCTGACGCCGCGCCAGATCTGCGATCTGGAACTGCTGATGAACGGCGGATTCAACCCGCTCAAGGGGTTCCTCTCGGAAGAGGATTACAACAGCGTCGTCGATACCATGCGGCTGGCGGATGGCAGGCTCTGGCCGATGCCGATCACACTGGATGTGTCGGCAAAATTCGCAGAGACGCTGGAAATCGATCAGGACATCGCCCTGCGCGATCAGGAGGGCGTGATCCTTGCCACCATGACCGTCACCGACCGCTGGACGCCCGACAAGGCGCACGAGGCGGAAAACGTGTTCGGTGCCGATGATCTGGCCCATCCGGCGGTCAACTACCTGCACAATACCGCGGGCAAGGTCTATCTCGGCGGGCCGATCACCGGCATCCAGCAGCCGGTGCATTATGATTTCCGTGCGCGGCGCGACACGCCCAACGAATTGCGCGCTTTCTTCCGCAAGGTCGGCTGGCGCAAGGTCGTCGCGTTCCAGACCCGCAACCCGCTGCACCGCGCGCATCAGGAACTGACCTTCCGCGCCGCGAAAGAGGCACAGGCCAACCTGCTGATCCACCCGGTCGTCGGCCTGACCAAACCCGGCGATGTCGACCATTTCACCCGCGTGCGCTGTTACGAGGCGGTGCTGGACAAATACCCGGCCTCGACCACAACCATGTCGCTGCTGAACCTCGCCATGCGCATGGCCGGCCCGCGCGAGGCGGTGTGGCACGGGCTGATCCGCGCCAACCACGGCTGCACGCACTTCATCGTTGGCCGCGACCACGCGGGCCCCGGCAAGAACAGCCAGGGCAAGGATTTCTACGGCCCCTACGAGGCGCAAGAGCTGTTCACCAAATACAAGGACGAGATCGGCATCGAAATGGTCGATTTCAAACACATGGTCTATGTGCAGGAAAAGGCGCAGTATTTCCCGGTGTCCGAAGTCCCCGAGGGCGATACCATCCTTGACATCAGCGGCACCGAACTGCGCCGCCGTCTGGCCGAAGGCATCGACATTCCTGACTGGTTCTCTTTCCCCGAGGTGGTCAAAGAGCTGCGTCGTACCAAGCCGCCGCGTTCGAACCAGGGCTTTACCGTGTTCTTCACCGGCTTTTCCGGGTCGGGCAAATCCACCATCGCCAACGCCCTGATGGTCAAGCTGATGGAGATGGGCGGGCGCCCCGTGACGTTGCTGGACGGCGACATCGTGCGCAAGAACCTGTCCTCCGAACTGGGCTTCAGCAAGGAACACCGTGATCTGAACATCCGCCGCATCGGCTATGTCGCCTCCGAGATCACCAAGAACGGCGGCATCGCCATCTGCGCGCCGATCGCCCCCTATTCGGCGACCCGGCGCGCGGTGCGCGAAGATATCGAATCCTTCGGCGCCTTCATCGAAGTGCATGTCGCCACCACGATCGAGGAATGTGAACGCCGCGACCGCAAAGGGCTTTACAAGCTGGCACGCGAGGGCAAGATCAAGGAATTCACCGGGATTTCAGACCCCTATGACGTGCCCGAGCATCCCGAACTGCGGATCGAGACGGAAAGTGTGGATGTGGACAACTGCGCGCACCAGGTGGTGCTCAAGCTGGAAAGCATGGGCCTGATCGCCGGCTGATCCGCTTGCCCATCGACCCTGAAACAAGAAAGGCTGCCCCCGGGGGCAGCCTTTTTCCGATTTCGCCTTGGTCGCGCCGGTCCGTGCATGTTCAACGGTGCAAGCCGGTCAGTGTACGGTCACCGGCGCAAGATCGTTCTGGCGCGCCAGCGAAAACGCCGTTCTGCGGTCCGTGACCAGCGCCAGACGTTCGCCATCGGCGCGGTGGACGGCATAGAGGATGTCCTGGTCTTCAAGCTGTTCCTGCACGTCTTCGGGCAGGTCGGCCACAAGAACCGGCCGGACATAGACCAGGCGTTCCTCGTCCTGTCCGTCAAAATCATACTTGCTGTTCATGGCCTTATCCCTTCCTGATCTGAATGCTCTGCACCACTGTCTCTGGACGAGATAGCGTGAGATCCACGTGCAGCAATCCGTTTTCCATAACCGCTTCGCCAACCTCGACTCCGTCAGCCAGAACGAAAGACCTCTGGAATTGACGGGCGGCGATCCCGCGATGCAGGAAAATACGTTCATTGCCATCGTCGCGGCTGCGGCCCCGGATCACCAGCTGCCGATCCTCGACAGTGATCGCAAGATCGGCTTCGCAGAACCCTGCGACAGCCAGGGTGATTCGATAGGCATCATCCGACGTCTGTTCGATATTGAAGGGCGGATAGCCCTCGTTGCCGGTCTTTGCGGTACGCTCAAGCAGGCGTTCCAGCTGTTCAAAGCCCAGCATGTGGGGATGAGACCCCAGTGTCAGTTTGGTCATCGACACGTCCTTTTACACAAGCGACAGTCTGCATCAGGTCCCGTTATGGCAACCTTGCCATGCAAATATGGGAACTGATCTTTGCCAAAGCAAGGGGTTTGCCTGTGGGCGGCGATTCGCTATCCTGTCGCCAACGGTATTTAGAGGATTCACAGCAGACATGAACGCACCCGGCGAAATCTCGATGAAGAACGATGATGTCCTCCGGGTCGAGCTCGAGGTGTTCCGCCGCGAACACCGCGACCTTGACGATGCGATCCGCGCGCTTCAGGACCGCGGCACGGCGGACCAGCTGACCCTGCAACGGCTCAAGAAGAAAAAACTCTACCTCAAGGACAAGATCGCGCTGATCGAGGACCGCCTGCTGCCCGACATCACCGCGTGACCCTGCCCCCGGTCGCACCTGACCGGCACCGCGTCCGGGCATGTGGCGGTTGATCTATGACCGCGGTCATAGATCCGGGGATCCGGGCGGACAGCCGTCGCATTGCCCCCACCCGACGATAGGGTATAGTCGCGCCGCACCCTTCCGGAGACCTTTATGACCACAGACCCCGTCAAAGTCGGCCTCATCATGGGCAGCCAGTCCGACTGGCCGACCATGAAAGAGGCTTCTGCCATGCTCGACGCGCTCGGGGTGGCCCACGAGGTCAGGATCGTGTCGGCCCACCGCACTCCGGACCGGCTGTGGGACTATGGCAAGACCGCGGTCGACCGCGGCTTGCAGGTGATCATCGCCGGTGCCGGCGGGGCGGCGCATCTGCCCGGAATGATGGCGTCCAAGACCCGCGTGCCGGTGATCGGGGTGCCGGTGCAGACGCGGGCGCTTTCGGGGATCGACAGCCTGTATTCCATCCTTCAGATGCCGCGCGGTTTTCCCGTCGCCACCATGGCGATCGGGGCCGCCGGCGCCGCCAATGCCGGGCTGATGGCCGCGGGCATCCTGGCGCTTCGGGATTCGGACCTTGCCACCCGGCTTGACCGCTGGCGTGCCGACCTGTCCGCCTCGATCCCCGAGGAACCCGACAGGGACGCCCCCTGACCCGGCACCGTTTCCACCGCCCCCTTTTCAGGACACAAGACTGACATGACCACGCCTCTTCCTTCCGGTTCCACCATCGGCATCATCGGCGGCGGCCAGCTTGGCCGGATGCTGTCGGTCGCCGCCGCGCGGCTGGGCTATCGCTGCCACATCTTCGAACCCGGCGCCCTGCCCCCGGCCGGCGATGTCGCCCATGCGGTCACGACCGCCGCCTATGACGACACCGCGGCCCTGCGCGCCTTTGCCCAGGGCGTCGATGTCATTACCTACGAATTCGAGAATATTCCGACTGAGGCGCTGGACCTTTTGCAGGATCTGCGCCCGCTGCATCCCGGCCGCGAGGCGCTGCGGATCAGCCAGGACCGACTGACCGAAAAGGACTTTCTTCAGGGCTTGTCCCTGAAAACGGCGCCCTATGCCGACAGTCCAGATGCCGCCGCGCTCGAGGCAGCGCTGGACAGGATCGGCACCCCGGCCATCCTCAAGACGCGGCGCTTCGGCTATGACGGCAAGGGGCAGGCCCGGATCATGGCGCGCGGTGACAGCGCCGCCGCCTGGGCAGATCTGGGTGGCAGCGCGCTGATCCTCGAAGGGTTCATCGACTTCAGCCACGAGGTGTCTGTCATCGCCGCCCGTGGCCTTGACGGGTCGGTCGCCTGCTTCGATCCCGGCGAGAATGTGCACCGCGACGGCATCCTGCGCACCACCACCGTGCCCGCCCGGCTAAGTCCGGCCCAGCGGTCGGATGCGATCCTGATCGCCGCGCAGATCCTGAACGCGCTGGATTATGTCGGCGTGCTCGGGGTCGAGCTTTTTGTGACCACAGAGGGACTTGTGGTGAACGAGATCGCGCCGCGGGTCCACAATTCCGGCCACTGGACACAGAACGGCTGTGCCGTGGACCAGTTCGAACAGCATATCCGCGCAATCACCGGCTGGCCGCTGGGGGATGGCGCGCGATATTGCGACGTGCGGATGGAAAACCTGATCGGCGACGACCTGGCGCGCCTGCCCGACCTTGGCGTGGCGCGCAACGCGGCAATTCACCTCTATGGCAAGGCCGAGGCCAAGCCGGGCCGCAAGATGGGCCATGTGAACCACGTCCTGCCGCGCTAAGGCCGCGCAGGACGTTCAGCCAAGAAAGCGGGCCGCCACGGCGCCCGACAGGTAGGCGAACTGCCCGTCGGCAAGGGTTGCGACCACCCGGCGCGTGTCGGGGTCAAGCACCACCAGATCGGCGCGCAGACCGTCCTTGATCCGGCCACGGTCGGACAGCCCCAGCACCCGGGCCGGACCTTCGGATACCAGCGCCCAGGCGGCGGCGGCGTCGCAGATCCCCAACTCCTCAAGCCGGAAGGCCGCGCGCGCGGGCGAAGGATAATGGTAATCCGAGGCCAGCGCATCCACACAGCCCGCCCGTACCAGATCCAGCGCCGAGGCGTTGCCCTTGTGGCTGGCCCCCCGGACCACGTTGGGCGCGCCCAGCACCACGGGATCGCCCGCATCGGCAGCCTCTTGGGCTGCCGACAGGCTTTCGGGAAATTCGGCCACATGGGCACCACGCCCGCGCCAGACCCTGCGCACGGCGGCGTCATGGTCATCGTGCGACCCCAGCCGCACCCCCCGCGCCACAAGCCGGGCACACAGCGCCGCCATCGCCTGCGGCACCTCGCCCGAGCGGGATTCGAGGTCGAGCAACATGCGGAAATGATCCTCGGGGTTGCGCCCGCCCTTCAGCGCCTGTCCGGTCAGGCGCGGCGGGCGGCGGCCTTCGGACAGGCGATCGTGCGGCAGATGATCATTGAACACCACATAGCTGATGCTGAACCGGTCAATCGCCGCCTCGGCCCGGGCATAGTCGTCCAGCAGGTGCGTCTCGAGCCGAAGTTGCAGGCGCAGGTCGACGGGCAGCGACGGCGCCACCGCGTTCACGCAGGCAAAGACGTGTTCGGCAAAATCCGGCCCGCGCATCCCGCCTTCCCAACTGAAGAACTGCGCCATGACGGCGGTGGTGATGCCGTTTGCGGCAAGTTCGGCGGCGCAGGCGATCACGCCGGACTCTGCCTCGCGCAGCGCACCCCGGCGCGGTGCCATGTGGCGTTCGAACCCGTCGCCATGCACATCGATGATGCCCGGCAGCACCAGATAGCCCGACAGGTCCACCCGCCGACCGCCGGTTTCATCGGCGATCCGGCCCCCGGTCAGCGTCACCGGGCCACTGTCCCAGCCACCGGGGCGCAGGACGCGGGCGCCGTGCAGCGTGAGGTCAATCGTCATCGCCGCAGATCCCGATCAGGCAGGTCAGATCCTTGGCCGGAAACACCGATTGCCAGTCAAGCTCCGCATCGAACCGCCCCTCTTCGAGGAACAGCAGCACCTGCGCGATGACGGCGGGCGCCTGCATGATGAAGGTATGCGTCACCGGCATGATGATCTGCGCCTTCATTCCCTGAACCTCGGTCGAGGCGACAGAGACCTTGCCGTCATCCCGGCCCGGGATCAGTTCGGAATAAAGCGGGTTGAGCGAGCGCGTGCCCGACACCACCCCCAGTTCGAAATCGACAGGCGGCAAACGGGCGGGCAGATCTTCGGGGCCGGTGCCAAGCTGCTGTCCCGCCGGGCCATTGAGCCAGTCGAACAGGTCAAGATGGCCCAGCGCATCGACCAGTTCGCTGCCTTGATTGGGCGGGGCCAGCATCACCACACGCCCCAGATTGGCAGGGCGGTGATCGCGCAGCCAGACCCGCAGCAGCAGGCCGCCCATGGAATGGGTGACAAAATGCACCCGCCGTTCGCCGCATCGCGCCACCGCCTGCGGCAGCGTGTTCTCGACCAGCGTCTGCACCCGGGCCGAGGTCGAATCGTACCCCGGCACCACGGTGAAATAACCGCGCACCCTCAGAACCCGCGCCATCGGCCCAAAGGAATATTCCGTGCGCGCCAGCCCGTGCAGCAGGATCACGCAATCGCCCGGCGCGGCGCGGACCGGGCCAGCCAGCGAAATGGCAATCAGCAGGGACATCAGGATCGGGATCAGTCGCATGCACAGCCCGATACGCCGGTTAGGCGGCGCACGAAAGGGCGAACCGTACCCGCCGACATGCGGGACCGGCACAACAGGCAGGGCCCACGCAAAAGGGGCCGCCCGAAGGCGACCCCCAAAGTCATCCGGTTGGAGGACGTGACTTACATCATGCCGCCCATGCCGCCCATGTCGGGCATGCCGCCGCCGCCGCCGCCATTGCCTTCTTTCTGAGGCTTGTCAGCAACCATCGCTTCGGTCGTGATCAGCAGACCGGCGATCGAGGACGCATCCTCAAGCGCGGTACGCACAACCTTGGCCGGGTCGATGACGCCAAACTTGAACATGTCGCCATATTCATCGGTCTGGGCGTTGTAGCCGAACTTGAGATCCGAGGATTCGCGGATCTTGCCGGCAACAACCGACCCGTCCACGCCTGCGTTCTCTGCGATCTGACGCAGCGGTGTTTCCAGTGCCTTGCGCACGATGGCAATACCGGCGGTCTGGTCGCTGTTTTCACCTTCAAGACCGGCCAGAACCTTGGCGGCCTGGATCAGGGCAACACCGCCACCGACGACGATCCCTTCCTGAACCGCAGCGCGGGTCGCGTTCAGCGCGTCGTCGACGCGGTCCTTGCGCTCTTTCACTTCGGTTTCGGTCATGCCGCCGACGCGGATCACGGCAACGCCACCGGCGAGCTTCGCAACACGCTCCTGCAGCTTTTCCTTGTCGTAGTCAGAAGTGGTCTCTTCGATCTGGTTGCGGATCTGGGCAACACGTGCCTCGATCTCGGCCTTCTCGCCCGCGCCGTCGATGACGGTGGTCTCGTCCTTGGTGATCGTGACCTTCTTGGCCGAACCCAGCATGTCGATCGTGACATTCTCAAGCTTCATGCCCAGATCTTCGGAGATCACCTGGCCGCCGGTCAGGATCGCGATATCCTGCAGCATGGCCTTGCGACGGTCGCCAAAGCCCGGTGCCTTGACGGCAGCGATCTTGAGGCCGCCGCGCAGCTTGTTGACCACGAGGGTCGCCAGCGCTTCGCCTTCGACATCTTCGGCAATGATCAGCAGCGGCTTCTGGCTCTGGATCACGCTCTCGAGAAGCGGAACCATCGGCTGAAGGCTCGACAGCTTCTTCTCGTGCAGCAGGATCATGCAGTCATCAAGCTCTGCAATCATCTTGTCGGCGTTGGTGACAAAATAGGGCGACAGGTAGCCGCGGTCGAACTGCATGCCTTCGACAACATCGGTCTCGGTCTCGAGGCCCTTGTTCTCTTCGACGGTGATGACACCCTCGTTGCCGACCT
>JAGXGV010000022.1 GCA_024636635.1 Puniceibacterium sp. | reverse complement strand
ATCGGCGCGATACTCCTCCCACAACAGCGACAGCGTCACGCCCTTGCGGCGCAGCTCGCGGTGGACATGCGCCCAGTCAGGCTGGGTTGCGCGGTTCGAAACATCGCGCGCTGTCCGCGGAAAAATCAGCCGCTCAAGGTCACGCTCGCGGCGTCCAAGACCATCCCGGTGAATAATGCGGGATGAACGGATAATTCAGTGTCCTTCAAGCAATTCGGTGATCAGGACCCCTGCTGTGAGTTCTTGCGACGCAGGAGATTTGTCCGGAGCGCACGTCGTGGAACTCGCCTGCCCATACAGCTCACCGATGCCGTCGCATTAGCAGCAGGCGCGTTTAGGTCCGTCGAGATCGATCTTGTATACGTTCGATGCCGTCTGGTTCGGTCACATCATAGCCGTTCACCAATGGAGTTTTGTTCCGGATGGCTCTACTGAGCAATCAAACACCCAAAAAAATTGCCCTATTTTACTGGTGACCCCGGCAGGACTTGAACCTGCAACCTATCCCTTAGGAGGGGATTGCTCTATCCAGTTGAGCCACGGGGCCACGCGCAGGTCTTGTAGCCGGGCGATCCCGCCCTGTCACCTGTCCTGCGCGTTTTTTTCGCTCGTCCCGCACGATACCTTTCCATCCGCACTGCGCACCGGCCTGGTCGAACGTGGTGCTCCGTCCGATGCCGCACGCCGCGATTGCTTGTCCGGACACCTGCCCGCCCGCCGCGGATCCGGAACGGCGGAATATCTTGTGTCCGCACAATCCATTACGCTAACGTCACGACAGAGCAGCAACAGGACAGATACCCCGTGGCCCAGGACGATCCCCGCCCCCTCACCCTTCGCGATGTTTCCGAGGCTTCGGGCGTGTCGGAAATGACAGTCAGCCGCGTCTTGCGCAACCGTGGCGACGTTTCGGTTGCCACCCGTGAAAAGGTGCTCGAAGCGGCCAAGGCGCTGGGTTACGTCCCGAACAAGATTGCCGGCGCGCTGGCAAGCCAGCGGGTGAACCTTGTGGCCGTGATCATCCCGTCACTGTCCAACATGGTTTTCCCCGAGGTTATGACCGGCATCAGCCGCGTGCTGGAACAGACGGAATTGCAACCGGTGTTCGGCGTCACGGATTACCTGCCCGAGAAAGAGGAACGCGTCCTTTACGAGATGCTGTCCTGGCGGCCATCGGGCGTGATCATCGCAGGGCTCGAACGCACCGATCCGTCGCGCGCCATGCTCAAGGCAAGCGGAATTCCGGTGGTCGAGATCATGGATGTTGACGGCACGCCGGTCGATGCCATGGTCGGCATCTCGCATCGCCGCGCAGGGCGGATGATGGCGCAGGCGATCATGAAGGCCGGCTACGAACGCATCGGTTTCATGGGCACCAAGATGCCGCTGGATCACCGCGCCCGCAAACGGTTCGAAGGCTTCACCGAGGCGCTGGCCAAAGGCGGGATCGAGATAGAGGACCGCGAGTTCTATTCGGGCGGATCGGCGCTCGCCAAGGGGCGTGAAATGACGCGGGACATGCTACAACGCAATCCGGATCTGGATTTCCTGTATTATTCCAATGACATGATCGGCGCGGGCGGCCTGCTTTATCTGCTGGAGCAGGGCATCAACATCCCCGGCCAGATCGGACTTGCAGGCTTTAACGGCGTCGAATTGCTTCAGGGATTGCCGCGCCAGCTGGCCACGATGGACGCCTGCCGCCTCGAAATCGGCACAAAGGCGGCGCAGATCATCGCCGACCGGGTGGAAAACCCCGCAGCCGCCTATGACAAGATCACCGAACTGTCCCCGACGATCACCTATGGCGACACGCTGAAGCGACGCTAGCCGGTGGTTCCCTGCCTTGACAACCGCGCCGCCCGGCGCCTGTTCCTGCATAGGCACGCCCTTGCAGAACCCCCCACCGGCCCGTCCCGCGGCGCGGATCTGCTGGCCCTGATCCGGCGGCTGGGGTTCGTGCAGATCGACAGCATCAGCACCGTGGAGCGCGCGCATCACATGATCCTGTTCGCGCGGCGCGCCACCTATCGCCCGCCGCACCTGACGCCTCTGCTGGAACGCGACCGCACCCTGTTCGAACAGTGGACCCACGATGCCGCCGTGATCCCGACCGAATTCTATCCGCACTGGCGCCTGCGGTTCTCCCGCAACGCCGAAGCCATGCGCGCCCGCTGGCAGGCCGACCGCCGCGCCGGTTTCGAGGAAAAGTTCACCGAGGTGTTCGACCAGATCGCGCGGCACGGGGCTGTCTGCTCGTCCGATGTAGGCGCGGGCGAAAAACGTACCTCGGGCGGTTGGTGGGACTGGCATCCGTCCAAGACCGCGCTTGAATACCTCTGGCGCACCGGCGATCTGGCCATCTGCCACCGCGAGAATTTCCGCAAGTTTTTTGATCTGAGCGAACGGGTCATTCCGCCAGAGCATCACGCCGCACCTGCCGATCCGGACCACAGCATCGACTGGCTCTGCGGCGCCGCGCTTGACCGGCTGGGGTTTGCCACGCCCGGCGAACTGGCCGCCTTCTGGGATATCGTGACCCCGGTCGAAGCACGAACCTGGGCATCCCGGCAGATCGCCCGGGGCACGGTCATCGACATCGACGTGGCTGGCGCCGACGGCACCCTGCGCCGTCACCTTGCCCGGCCCGACGTTCTGGACCAGGCGGCACAGGCACCCGTGCCGCCCAACCGCCTGCGCGTGCTCAGCCCTTTCGATCCGGCGCTGCGCGACCGGGCCCGCACACAGCGGCTTTTCGGATTTCACTACCGGATCGAGGTCTTCACCCCCGCAGCGAAGCGGCGCTATGGCTACTACGTCTTTCCGCTGCTTGACGGCGACCGGCTGGTCGGGCGCATCGATATGAAGGCCGACCGCAAGGCGTCTGCCCTTAAGGTAACCGCGCTCTGGCCTGAACCCGGCCTGCGCTGGAGCGCGGGGCGCGAGGCCCGCCTCATGGCCGAACTTGCGCGCCAGCAACGCTTTGCCGGCCTTGCCACCCTTTCGTTCCAGCCCGGTTGGTTCCGCCCGCCGCCGGTCTGAGCCTTGTTCTTCTGCCCGCACATCGTCGCGGGACCGGTACACACCGGACCCGGGATTGGCAGCGCGCTTTCGCCCCACACCCGGCACAGAAGCCTGCCATGGAATTTACGCGCTACGCCGTCAGCGTGCCCCTGCCGCCCGGTCCCCTGCCCAAGGCGGCGCTGGACCGGACCGGGGCCACCTTGGCACCACATATTGCCCCGCTGCTTCCGCGTCCGTTCGTCATCGACGCGCTGATCCTTTGCGGTGAAGATGCAGATGGGCGGTTCCACGAACTCCGGCGCGCGCCTTTGGGCGGATGACCCGCAGCGCATCGGGCTTAAAGCGAACGCCCCTCCTCGCGCCGCTACAGCGGCGGTGCTGATTCCCGGTCCAGGGGCGAAGATGCATAAGACCCGGGGCATGTCGCTTGGCGGTGACTCCTTTGGCCATCAATAGCCACCCTATTCCGATGGTTTATCCTCCCGATTGTCATGCCGACGATACAATCCTGCGTTATGGCTAGCCAAACCACTCAACCCAGGGCCGCCGCAGATGATGACCGCTCCCCTTTCCCTGCGCCTGACCGGCGCCACGGTCCTGCGGGACGGGCAGATGGTGGACCGCTCTGTCGCAATCGAGGGCGGGCGCATCTCCAAGGGCCCCCTGCCCGAGGTTGACCTGCGCGGGTATTACGTTCTGCCGGGCATCATCGACCTGCATGGCGCGGCCTTCCTGCGCCACATGGCACCGGGCCAGAGCCTGTCCACCGTGCTGCGGGCGACCGATCATGCCGCAGCGGCCCACGGCGTCACCACTGCCTGGATGGCACAGGGCTGGGGCTGGTCCGAACAGGGCCCGCACAGCCCCGCCAGCGCCGAGGCCCTGCTTGATGCACTGGACGCCTACCGCCCGCAGGCGCTAAGCGATCTGCGCGTCCAGATCGCCTGCGAAACGCATACTGTCGAAACAGCCGACCGGTTGCTGGCCGCCGTCCGCCGCCATTCGGTAGACCATGTGGTGTTCCGCAACACCCTGCCCGAGGCGCTTGTGCTTTCCGATCCGGCACCGCAGACCCGTGCGCTTCTGGCGCAGGCCGAGGCGCAGAAACAGGCCGTGCCGCGCTACCTGTGCCGCCTTGCCGAAGCCTTTGACACACTTGGCGTGACCTATGGCAGCTACGCCGATCCAGACGGCGAAACGCGCGAGACATTTTCGATGATCGGGGCCAAGGTCTGTGCCTGCCCGACCCGCCGCTCTGCCGCCGCCCTCGCCCATGCCGTGGGTGACCCTGTGCTCCTGCGTGCCGGGGACCTGAGCGGCAACCGCTCCGGTCTGCCGGTGTCCGAACTGATCCGCGCCCGGCTCTGCGACGCGCTGGTGTCGGATATGTCCTATCCCGCGCTCGCCTCGGCGGCGTTCGAACTGAGCCTTTCGGGGCGGATGCCGCTGTCCGCCGCCTGGGCGCTGATCTCCTCTGGTCCGGCAGAGATCCTGCGCCTGCACGACCGCGGCACCATAGACTATGGCCGCCGCGCGGATCTGGTGATCGTGAACCGCGCCACCCTGGCTGTCGAGGCAACCCTGAGCGGCGGGCGGATCACCCATCTGTCCGGTCCGGCCGCCGCCCGTTTTCTGGGGGCGCGGACCGACCTTGCCATGGCGGCAGAGTGATTGCGCAGCCCTGACTGCAACGGACCGGGGTCAAGCCAGAGCCTGTCAGAAAACAATCCGCTGCCCGTCATCGTGACGTCACAGCCCCCGCCTATAATAGTGACCACGCAAGTGACTGCGTTTGGCCTGGTTGTCCCCCCGGGCACCGACAGTTTCAACGCGACTTTTCAAACATGATTTGCAAAGAACCCGGGGGTGGCCGAGGCCACCCCCGATTTCTCTGCCCGCTCTGGACGGCCCAAATAGGCCGCCTTTCCGGTGCCACTATCCAGAATTTTCTCTTCAGTTCAGCGCCTTGTCCGTGATCTCATGGGTAAAGGCACCTTCGGGCATCGCGGTGATCATCCCGCCTTCCATGGTTATCTCGGCCGACCGTTGAAAGGCCGCCTCGTCCAGCGTCCCGTCCGAGCCCATGGTCAGTTTGGCAATCTCGCCCATCATCCGCTTCTGGTGCTCTTCGGTCTGCGCGCCTGTCGAATCGTTCTCAAGCACGATTTCCGCCGCTTCGTCCGGGTTCTCCTCGGCGTATTTCCAGCCTTTCATCGACGCGCGCACGAACCGTGCGAGCTTGTCCACCATCTCGGGATCGGCAAGGTTCTCTTCGGTGGTGTAAAGCCCGTCCTCAAGGGTGGAAATCCCTTCGTCCTCGTATTTGAACACCACCAGATCGTCGGGCGTCAGCCCCGCGTCGATCACCTGCCAGTATTCGTTGTAGGTCATCGTCGTGGCGCATTCGACCTGCTTTTGCAGCAACGGGTCCACGT
>JAGXGV010000021.1 GCA_024636635.1 Puniceibacterium sp. | reverse complement strand
TATCCCGCCCGACCGAATCGTGCGCATGGCAGAGGCGCTATGCTTCGCCGCATAATGTGCAAAGTCGAGCTCAGGATACCAGCCGATATCCGCCCGATTCCGTCACCAGAAGGCGGGCGTTTGACGGGTCCGGCTCGATCTTCTGGCGCAGGCGGTAGATATGGGTTTCCAGCGTATGGGTGGTGACACCAGCGTTGTAGCCCCAGACCTCGTGCAGCAGAATGTCCCGCGCCACGATCCCGTCGGCGGACCGGTACAGGAACTTCAGGATGTTGGTTTCTTTCTCGGTCAAGCGGATCTTCTTGTCGTCTTCGGTGACCAGCATCTTCATCGACGGCTTGAACGTGTACGGCCCCAGCGAAAAGACGGCATCTTCGGATTGTTCGTGCTGTCGCAGCTGGGCGCGGATGCGGGCCAGAAGTACGGGAAACTTGAACGGCTTGATCACATAATCATTGGCCCCGGCGTCCAGCCCCAGAATCGTGTCGGCATCGGAATCATGACCCGTCAGCATCAGGATCGGCGCCTTGATGCCTTGCTTGCGCAGCAGACGGCACAACTCGCGCCCGTCGGTGTCGGGCAGGCCGACATCAAGGATGATCAGGTCGTAGTTCTGTTCCTTGGCCCGGCTCATCGCGCCGACACCGTTTTCGGCTTCGAACACCTCGAAATCCTCGGTCATGATCAGCTGCTCGGCCAGAGCCTCGCGCAGGTCGTCGTCGTCATCGACCAGCAGGATGTTCTTGAGTTGCGCCATGTTGCCTTCTCCTTGTGTTGTGATGCAGATGTGATGCGGACAGGTCCGGGGCAAGTTTTGCTGCAAGGCTCTCACGCCCTCGTGTATCAGGGGGGCGAATGTTACAGTATTTCGGTCCCATATGGCAGGTGGACCCCCCAGCAAGAGGCACGCGATGACTTTCCGACCCGATCTGACCGAGGTCCTGGCCCGCGCCCGCGCTGATCTACGCATGGGTGTTCCGGTGGTGCTGTGCGAGGCGCGCGCAAGCGTTCTGGTGCTGGCGGCCGAAACGCTGACGGCCGGGCGCCTGTGCGACGTTCACGCCCTGGGCGGGGCGGCGGATCTGGCGCTGACCCGCTGGCGGGCCGAAACGCTGAAGGCGCGCGCCTATGACGGCGACCTTGCGCGCGTCGTGCTGCCGCTTGACGCGGAACTTGGCTGGATACATGGCCTTGCGGACCCGGCGAATGACCTTTCGGCGCCGATGAAGGGACCGTTGCGGACCCGGCGCGACGGCGATGCCGGACTGCACCGGCTGGCGCTGACGCTGGTGAAAAGCGCACGATTGCTGCCTGCGGCGGTGGTTGTCCCGCTTGACGATGGCGCTGGGTTTGCCCGCGCCAATGATCTGGGGGTGATCGACGCTGCGGCGGCCGCGCCCCATCTGCTGACGCTCAGCACGCTCGACCGGGTGATCTCTGCGCGTGTGCCGCTGCGGGCGGCGCAGAACGCACGGCTTCACATCTTTCGCCCCGAGGATGGATCGGACGAACATTACGCGATCGAGATCGGCCGCCCTGACCGCGACGCGCCGGTTCTGTCGCGGCTCCATTCCGCCTGTTTCACCGGCGACCTTCTCGGCTCGCTCAAATGCGATTGCGGCCCGCAACTGAACGCGGCGCTGGCGCAGATGGGGCAGGAAGGCGCCGGGGTTCTGCTTTACCTCAATCAGGAAGGGCGCGGGATCGGTCTGGCCAACAAGATGCGGGCCTATTCGCTTCAGGATCAGGGGTTCGACACGGTCGAGGCCAATCACCGTCTCGGGTTCGAGGATGACGAACGCGATTTTCGGCTGGGCGCGCAAATCCTGCGCAACATGGGGTTTGCACAGGTGCGCCTGCTGACCAACAATCCGCGCAAGATCGACATGATGCGCGCCAACGGCATCGATGTGACCGAACGTGTGGCGCTGAAAGTCGGCAAAAATCCCCTCAACGAAGCGTATCTTGCGACCAAGGCGGCGAAATCCGGGCATCTGCTTTAACGCTCTCGCGTCGGATGCTTTGACGCTCCCGCGCCGGACGCTTTGGCGTGCCCGCGCCAGAGCGGGACTTGCATGGCGCGCACGGGTGCTTAGCTTGCAAGACAACAGAAGGATTCCGCCGATGAAATATTCCGTCCTCGATCTTGCCCCGGTGCCCGAAGGGTCCGACACCGCAGAGGCGCTGCGCAACACCGGCGATCTTGCCCGGCATGCGGAACGGCTGGGCTATCACCGCTACTGGCTGGCCGAGCATCACAACATGAAGGGCATCGCCTCTGCCGCGACCTCGGTGCTGATCGGGCATGTGGCCGGGTTGACCACGACCATGCGCGTCGGTGCCGGTGGCATCATGCTGCCCAACCACGCGCCGCTGGCCGTTGCGGAACAGTTCGGCACACTGGCCACGCTCTATCCCGACCGCATCGACCTTGGCCTTGGCCGCGCGCCCGGCGGCGACATGGCTGTGATGCGGGCGCTGCGGCTGCGGCAGGATGCCGGCGACCGTTTCCCCGAAGATGTGGCCGAACTGCTGGGCTATTTCGGGCCGGAAATGCCCGGTGCGCCGGTGGCCGCACATCCGGGGCAGGGCACGAATGTGCCGCTGTGGATCCTCGGCTCGTCGCTTTACGGCGCGCAGGTGGCGGCGCATTTCGGGCTGCCCTACGCCTTTGCGTCGCATTTCGCCCCGGCGGCGCTGGAGCAGGCGGCAGAGATCTATCGCGCCCGGTTCCAGCCGTCCGGGACCCTGCAAAAGCCGCATTTCATGCTGGCGGTCAACGTCTTCGCCGCCGACAGCGATGCCGAAGGCGCGCGGCTGCGGACCTCGATGCAGCAGGCGTTCTACCGGCTGCGCACCGGCACCCCGGGCAAGCTGCCGCGCCCGGTGGACCGTATCACGGACGCTGTGCCCGGTTCTGCCTTGCCCGCAGTGGACGAGGCGCTGCGCATCACTGCGGTGGGTGGTCCCGAAACGGTGCGTCGTCAACTTGGGGATCTGATCGCGCAGCACCGCCCGGACGAGGTGATCCTGACCGGGCAGATTCACGACCATGCCGCGCGGATGCGCAGTTTCGAGATTGCCGCCGAAGCCTTGCAGAACCTGAACGAAAGCCTTGCCGCGTGACACGCAACGATCTGGTGCTGACCCGGATCGGATTGCGGTTTCAGGGGCGGGTCTGGCCCTGTTCTGTCGGTCGGGGCGGGGTGTCGGCGCGCAAACGCGAAGGCGACGGCGCCACCCCAGCGGGCGTGCACCGGATCGTGGGGATGCTTTACCGGCCCGACCGGATGGCCCCGCCGACCGACTGGGCCGTGCCGATTCTGCCGGGCGATCTGTGGTCCGACGATGCGGGGCACGAGGATTACAACATGATGGTCCGGGCGCCCTATCCGCACAGCCACGAACGGCTGCGGCGGGCGGACCCGCTTTATGATCTGGTGATCCTGACCGACTGGAACTGGCCCTATGCGGTCAAGGGGCGCGGTTCGGCGATCTTTCTGCACCAGCAGCGCCGCAAGGGGTTTCCAACCGAAGGCTGCATCGCCTTTGCCCGCGCGGATCTTTTGCGTATCGCCCGGGGGATCACCTATGGCAGCCGCCTGATCGTGCCAGAGCCACTGGCAGGCCGCTGACAGGCCGCTGTTCAGGCCACCGCTCGATGAACCCTGGAACGCTACCCCTCGGGGCGCTTGCGGGCGCGGCGCAGCACCGCCTTGCGCAGCGCGCGAAGGTCGGTCTGGGTAGATACCGTCTGCGGACCAAAGATCTGACGGTCCAGCGGTGCAAGCATGGCGTGTTCGGCGTGGCGTCCGTTGCCGCGCAAAAGCGTCACAGCCGTGGCGCGAAAGGCGGACACCTCTCCGCGCCGGGCCGCGCGCCTTAGGCGGCGCCGAAGTCGCCGTTCCGCCATGACATCGCGCAAGGCAGCCAGCGGTGCCGCCACGGCGCCGCGCCCTGTGGCGATCACGGCAAGGGCGATGGCCGTCGAAAGACCCCAGGCAAGCAGCGCCAGCCGCCCGCCCGCCAACCCCTCGCTCCAGGAGGCGGCGGAATTGTCGGCAAAGCTCTGATAGCCGATGGTGGCTGCGGGAATGGTGACGCTGCGGTTCTGGCCCGCATCGATGTCGTACCACGGAGTTATGACCGCGGTCATAACTCCCATTTCGCCGGTTGTGGGGCGCAGCGTCCAGCGCCAGACGGCGGTGGTGACCGGCCCCTGAGGCGTCAATTGCTGGCTGCGCTGTTCCGGCGGGCTGAAGGTGATCAGCCAGGGCGCGCGCATCGCCGGCTGGGGTGGAAGCATTTCGGGCGTGGCGCCGAAGACGCGCAGGATCACCTTGCGTTCCACGCTTTGCCCGTCGGTCAGCCGCGCAGGGTCCGCGCTCCATTCCTCGGACATCTCGACGGCGCGGGCGGGCAGCCACGGCGTCCCGTCGGTCACGGGCGCGGGCCGCACGGTCAGCGTGACCGGATCGGATCGCACGATGGCCCGCCGCCGCGCGCCGTCGTCAAGATATTCGAGTTCATGCGCGATGGGCAGGATGGTCAGCGATCCCGGCGCCTTGGGATACAATGCGATCCGCCGTTCCATCACCCGCAGGCTGCGCCCGTCGATGCGCTGTTGCGACCAGTCGTCCTGTCCCAGCCTGACCCAGTCCACCCCGGTCATGTGCCGCAGCTTCAAATCCTCTTGCGTGATGTTCACGGCGTAAAGGCCCCGGATCGTGGCCAGAACCATCTGCCCCTCGAACGGTTCGATCCCGGGTTCATCCAGCACCAGTTCAAGCCGCGCCTGATCGGGGCGCAGTTCGGACTGCTGTGCCACCGCCGGGGCGGCCAGCAGGATCAGGATCAGCGAAAGCAGCCTTACCATCTGTCGCTCTCCTCGGGGGCGGCGGTGCCGGTGGCACGGCGGCGCTCCATCTCGGCGGCAAGACGGCTTTGCAGATAGGCGCCGGGGGCATCTGCCAGCGCATCCAGCCAGTCATCCCCGGCGGCCAGCGTCCGTTCGCCATCGACGCTGCGCTTGATGCTGCGCAGCATCGGATCGCGTTCTGATGACAGGATCGCAAGGTCCGGGTTTTCGGGATCGAAGGCTTCGGTTTCGACGCCCGACGCGGCAAGCACGGTGCGGATGCGCCCGTGGCCCATCGCCTCGCCGATCACCGGGTCGATCAGTTCCGCCACCGCGGCGCGGCTGCGCTGCGCGCCCGCGTCAAAGCGGTTGGCGAACAGGTAGGCGTCGAAATAGGCCACAGACAGGGCATAGTCGCCGGTCATCGCCAGCGTCAGCCCCCTGTCAAAGGTGGCGCTGCGCCCGACCGCCGCAAATGCCTGATCCGCCTCGGCGTAGCGGCCAAGCTGGTACAGCGCGGCACCCCGGGCGGCAGGATCGTCCAGCAGCGGCAGGGCAAGCGCGGGCGCCCCGGCGCGCCAGAACAGCCGTGCCCAGGCTTCGGGACCTGCGGCGACGGCAAGGACCAGCGCCAGCGCCAGAAGGATGATCCGGCGCCGCATCACGCGGCCCTCTGGCGGCGGAACAGCGCAAGCAGCCCAAGGCAAGCCAGCGCCACGGCCCAGCGGCCATGATCCTGAAACAGCACGGACTGGCGGCTGCGGTCATCGGTCGTGACGCCCTGCCGCGCCGTCAGCCGGTCGATCAGCGGTTGCAGCCCGTCCGGCGCGACGACAATGCCGCCCCCGGCAGCGGCAAGCCGGTCCAGCGCGGAAGGATCGGCGGGCGGCAGGCCATAGGGCGTCGTATCGGGCAGGATGCGCACGGCGGACAAGGTGACCCCGGCGGCGCGCAACTGCTCCGCCTCGCTCAGCGCCTCGGGGCCAAGGGATCCGCCATCTGTCACGATCACAACATCGGCGCGCTCTGCCGCCGCGTCGCGCAGCGTGGTGCGTGCCAGCGCGAGCGCGCGGTCGGGACGGCTGCCGACAACCGGCATGGTGTCCGGACCCAGCGCCCCGACGGTGGTTTGCAGGCTTTGTGTATCCTCGATCGGGACGCTGACCAGAAAGCTTTCCCCGGCATAGACGGCCAGCGCGACGGGCCGGGTGCCGTGCCGGTCGAGCAGGCGCGACACAGCCGCCTGTGCATCGTCAAGGTTGCCGCCTTCGATCACCGAAGGAGACAGGTCCAGCAATATCATCAGCACGTCGAGATGGCGAAAGGCCGGCGCGTCGGGCCGCTGCGTTGCCGGGCCGGACAGCCCCAGCGCCAGCAGCGCGGCGGCGCCGCCCAGAAGCCAGGGCCGCAGGCTGCGCGCGCCCGGATCGACGGCGCCCCGGTCGTGCAGGAACGCCATGAACTGCGGCGCGATCACGCCGCGCCAGCGTGCCCCGCCGTCCGAACGGCGCGCCAGCGCCCAGGCCGCCACAAGGGCCAGGGGCACGGCCAGCAGCCAGAGCGGGCGCAGGATCAGAAAGGGGCCAAGGTCGGTCATGCCACCTGCCCCGGGCGCAGGCACAACATCCCGCCAAGGATCAGCAGCGCGGCACCGGCGGGCCAGATCCACAATTCGAGCCAGGCCGTGACGGGCGGGGCGGCCAAGGCGCTGGGCTCCAGCCGGTCAATGGCTTCGGTCACGGCGCGCAGGTCGTCGGTGGTGCGCACGCGGAACATCTGCCCCCCGGCGGTGGTGGCAATGCGCCCGAGCGTTTCGCTGTCCACCAGATCGTCCTCGCGGCCGTTGGACTGCGCGCGGTCCGGTCCCAGGGCGATGGTGTGGATGCGGATCCCAAGGTCATCCGCCTTTTGCGCCGCGGCCACCGGATCGACAACGCCGCTGGTGTCACGCCCGTCCGACAGCAGGATGATGACCTTTGACGTGGCATCCCGGTCGCGCAACCGCCGGATACCCAGGCCAAGGCCGTCGGCAATCGCGGTCGCCTTGCCCGACACGCCGATCACCGAGGTTTCGATCACATGGGCAACGGCGGCCACGTCATGCGTCGGCGCGGCGGCCACATAGGCGCGGTCGCCGAACACAACAAGGCCGACCCGGTCCCCCGTGCGCCCGAGGACAAAGCGCGACGCCACCGCCTGCACCGCAGCCAGCCGCGAGACGCGCGTGCCATCGAGATCAAAATCCTCTTTCTCCATCGACCCGGAAAGGTCCAGCACCAGCACGATGTCGCGCCCCGTGGCGGGCAGCGTGTCAAGCGTGGTCAATATCCGTGGGCCGGTCAGTGCCAGCACCGCGCAGATCCAGGCCAGCACCAGCGCCGCGCGCCCGAGGTGGCGCGTGGCGCGCCCCGGCGTTGCGTCCTGCGTCCGCGCCAGAATTGCGGGCGGCAGGTTCACCGCCCCGCTGCGTGGCCGTTCGGGCGGCAACAACAGCGCCAGAAGCGGCAGGGGCAGCAGCAGCAGGGCCAGAGGTGCCGCAAGCGTCATGCCTGCCTCCGGTTCCGGGCGGCGGTCAGCACCGCCTGTTCCAGGGATGCGGGGTCGCGCGTGGCGCGCGGATCATACAGCATATGCGGCGGCGCATCTGCCAGCCGCGCGTCGGGCTCCAGGCTTTGCAAGAGCGCGGCCAGCCCGGTGATGCGCGCCTCGGTGTCCAGGGGCCGCATCCGCGCAATTTCGGCGTGGACCTGTTGCAGCCGCGACGGGCGGCGTTCGGTCAACAGGCGCAACAGCGGGGCAAGCAACAGGGCCGTGACGATCCCCAGTGCGGCAAAGAGCAGCGCATCGCGCGGCCCGAAGGCGGCAAATTCCGCCGGAATCCGCACCGGGGCAAGGCGGGACAGAAGCTCGTCCGGCGTCATGCGGTTCGGGCCGCCAGCAACGGGTCGCCGTCGCCATGCAGGATCCGGGTGGGGATGCCGATGGCCTGCAAGTGCCGCAGGCTGTCGGAACGGCCCAGACGCACCTGCCGCAGGCCGCGCGGTCCCCGGACCGGAAAGATGCCGCGCGGCGGGTCGGTTTCGATCCGGTCCTGCACAAGAAGCACGCGCAGGGGACATTTGCGCAGGGCGGCCGCGGCCACGGCGTCAAAGTCTGCGCCCCGATCGTCAAAGCCTGTGGCAAGGACGACCTCGGTTCCTGCCTTGGCGCGGCTTACGGCGCTGTCGAGCAGTTGGGAAAGCTCACAACTGGCGCCGCCCGCATCTGTCAGTGCGGCGGCGTGCAGTCGGGCCAGCGCAGCGGCGATGTCCAGCATCGCCGCCTCGCGCGGGCGCGGGGGCAAGGTGACGCTTTCGCCGTCGCGGGTTGCGTGCAGGCCAACCCGAGCACCGGCAGCGATGGCGCGCCACCCCTCGAGCGCCAGCGCCTCGGCGGCGGCGACCGAGCGCAGTCGGCCCTGCGTGCCCCAGAGCATCGGACCACGCAGATCGGCGACCAGCAGCAGAGTGCGGTCCACATCCTCGTGATGGGTGCGCACCTGGGCGCGCCCGCTGCGGGCGGTGGCGGCGGGATCGAGCCTGCGGGGATCATCGCCGTCCTGGAACGGGCGCAGGTCGTAGATGTCGGCGCCCTGACCGCGCCTGCGCCCGGCGGTGCCGCCGCTGTGGCTGTGGGCCTGACCGCCGCGTGCCTCGCCGACGGCCAGGCGTCCCAGCGCCACCAGCCGGTCAAGGCTTAGGTCGATGCCGTCGCGCAGGGTCACAGGGGTGCGACCTGTCCAAGGATCTCGTCAAAGATCGAACGCGCGGTTTCCCCCGCCGCCAGCGCACGCCAGGTCGGCACCAGCCGGTGACAGAGCACGTCCGGCGCGAGGGCGGCCACGTCTTCGGGAATGGCATAGTCGCGCCCGTGCAGAAAGGCGCGCGCCCGGGCGCCGGCGGCCAGCGACAGCGACCCGCGCGGCGACACGGCATGGCGGATGCGGTCGGTGACGGCCAGACCTGCGGTCTCTTGCCGGGTCGCCATGACCAGGGCGACGATATACTGGCGCAGGGCAAGCGACAGATGCACCTGGGCCACGGCCTGTTTCATCCCCGCCAGACCCTGCGGCGTCAGGCGGCCGGCGGCGGGCGGGGCGGGGTGTTTCAATTCATCCTCGACCAGATCGAGAATGGCAAGTTCCTGCGCCGCATCGGGCAGGTCAAGGATCACGTGCATCAGGAACCGGTCAAGCTGGGCTTCGGGCAGGGGAAAGGTGCCTTCGCTTTCCAGCGGGTTCTGGGTGGCGATCACCATGAACGGTTCGGGCAGCTTGCGGGTGGTGCCGCCCACGGTCACCTGGCCTTCGCCCATCGCCTCGAGCAGGGCGGACTGGACCTTGGGCGGGGCGCGGTTGATTTCGTCCACCAGCAGGATTTCGTGGAATACCGGGCCGGGCAGAAAGGCCATGTCGCCCGCCTCGGCGCGAAAGACCTGCGTGCCGGTGATGTCCGAGGGCATGAGGTCTGGCGTGCACTGGATCCTGGCAAAGCGTGCCTCCATGCTGTCGGCCAGACGGCGGACCGAGCGGGTTTTGGCAAGGCCCGGCGCGCCTTCGATCAGGAGATGACCGCCGGTGAGCAGGGCGATCAGCAGCCGTTCGACCAGCGCGTCATGCCCCACGAGCCCGGCCTTCATCCGCGCGGCCAGGGCGCGGGCGGGGGCATTGAGCGGTGTGGCGGGCGGCACTGTGGTGGCGTCGTCCATCGGCGGTGTCCTCCCTGTCTGACGTGGCAGGTGGATAGGATCACGCGGGCGAGGGGAATGACATTAAGCCAATGGTCCCAATGGGTCGGTCAGGGTCTGCGGGACGGTCGGGCCGGTTTGCGCGAAGCGACCCGCCCGCCGGGATCGCGGTCGAGTGAAATTCGCCCCGCGTTCATTCGGGTGCAGGTGCGAAACCCCGCGCGGTCGTTGCATCATGCAAGGTTGCGTCAGCACACCGGCGGTGGTTGCGCCTGCACACAGCCGGTCGTAGACGAGTCTCAGGCGGGAAATCGACTGGAATTAGGGCAGGCATGGTCACGATCAGGGCTTTCGAAGCACATGACGAGGCGGCGCTGTGGTCGCTGCTTGAACCGGTGTTCCGCGCCGGTGACACCTATTCCATCGACCCTGACATCCCGCGCGACGCCGCCCTTGCCTATTGGTGCGGTCCGGGCAGAACCGTGTTTGTGGCGGAAAGCGCCGGGGGCGTTGTCGGAAGCTTTTATCTGGTGCGCAATCAGGGTGGCGGCGGGGCGCATGTGTGCAACTGTGGCTTTGTGTCCGATGTGGCAGCGCGCGGAAGGGGCGTCGGGCGCGTGATGCTGACGCACGCGCTGGACGCCGCCGCGAAGGCCGGGTTCCGGGCGATGCAGTTCAACTTTGTGGTTTCGACCAATGTGCGGGCTGTGGACCTGTGGCAACGCGCGGGATTCGTGGTTGTCGGACGCTTGCCGGGGGCCTTTCTGCACCCGTCGCGGGGCTATGTTGATGCTTTGGTCATGTATCGCGTGCTGGATGAGGTGGCAGAGTGACCGGGCAGAGTGACCGGGCCAGGCGCCGCCGGGGGCGGCCATTGTATTTGTAAGCGGACGCGGAATCCGTCAGGGTGCCGCCAAATTGAAAGGAGCCGAAATGGCTGACCCACACCGTTCCCCCCTGCTGTGCGTGCTGATCGACGCCGACAACACCTCGCCCAAGTACGCCAAGGCCCTGTTCGAGGAGATCGCAAGTCTGGGAGAGGCGTCCGTGCGGCGCTGTTACGGCGACTTTTCCAGCCAGCAAATGTCGGGCTGGTCCAAGGTGCAGGCCGAATTCGGTCTGGTGCCGCATCACCAGCCGGCCAATACGGTTGGCAAGAATGCCAGCGACATCGCGCTGGTGATCGACGCGATGGATCTGATGCATTCGGGACGCTTTGACGGCTTTGTCCTTGTCAGTTCGGACAGCGATTTCACGCGCCTTGCCAGCCGCATCCGCGAACAGGGGCTGGATGTGTTCGGCATGGGCATGCAGAAAACTCCGGACGCCTTCCGCAAGGCCTGCAAGCGGTTCATCTTTCTTGAAAACCTGGAAAGCGCGCCGGAGGCGGGTGCCAAGGGGCCGACCCAGAAAGAGCCGGGGCGCAATCTGGACGAGGTGCGCAACCTGATCTTCAAGGCGATGGACGCGATCGAGCAGGATGATGAATGGTATACCCTCGGGCAGCTTGGGCAGTTCCTGACCTCGGCCAACCCCGATTTCGACACCCGCACCTATGGCAAGCGCAAGCTGAGCGACATCGTGGCCGAATTGAAGGTGTTCGAGACCAAGCGTAGCAGCGGCAACCAGCTTCTGGTGCGCCGGGTCGACTGACGTTCAGACGCCGTAGCGCGCCAGAAAGGTGTCGACCGCGCCGTTGACGATGCGCAGGCGTTCCTCTTTGGTGAACCCGTCGCGGATGCCAAAGACAAGGCGGGTCCAGAGATCGGCCTTGCAGAGTTCTGCGAACTGGTCGGCGGCAAGTTCGAAATCCTCGACCCGCAATTCGCCGCGCGCGGCAGCGGCGCGCAGATATCCGGTGATCGCCAGATGGACCTTGTGGGGGCCGCTGTCGTAAAAGGCGCGGCCCAGTTCCGGAAAGCGGTCCGCCTCGGCCACACAGATGCGAAAGATCCGCTGGCCCATGTCCGACAGGATGAAGCCAAGGAAACTGTGGCCCACCTGGGTCAGGACGATGTTCGGCGGCTGCGACATGTCGATGGTATGCAGCGCCTCGTCGGCCTGACGGGCGCATTGCGTTGTGGCGACCTCCATGAACAGAAGGCGCTTGTCTGGGAAATAGCTGTAAAGCGTGGCCTTGGACACACTTGCGGCGCGGGCTATTTCATCGACCGAGGCGCCCTCGAATCCGTCGCGCATGAAGATTTCACGTGCGCCGGTCAGGACCTGATCAAATTTTCGCCCTTTGCGGACTTTCGCAGCAGGTGCTGACATGGCGGCGCGGTCTCCTTATCGGTTTTTGGTATAAACCGTTTGGTTCAGAATGAGCAAGCAGGCGCCGTGCCTCGCCGGCCTTTCGTGCGTGGGTGTGATCACGGGCGCAAAGGGCAATTCCGAGCGGTCGTTTTCCGATTGAAGCCGTGCGCGCGCCTGCTAGATCAGAATCATTCTAATAAGCAGGAGCAATCATGCGGTTTCTCGCCCAACGACGTCAGATCAGGGATCTACGCGAGGCGGATCGGTTCTGTCTCGAAGCTGCGCGGCGCACCACGGATGCCTCCACGCGCAAACTGCTGGGCGATCTCGCTACGGCAGAAGCGGGGCAGCAGGTGAGGGCGGGATCGCTGGCCGCGACACATCTGGACGAAGACGCCCGCGCCACCGAGGACCGCAGCGCCCATCGGCAGTTCGTGCTGACCTGGGTGCAGCCGGGGCTTGCGGGGCTCATGGACACGCCGTTCTGCCGGGCGGCCTTCCAGGTCGCACCTGGCGGCGCCCTGGTGTTCGCGGCCGACGTTCTGATCGGCAGCGCCTAAAGCGTGTTGCATTCAATCGGAAACAAGATGGATCGAAACGCGCTTTCGAGCGAAAGCAAGAGGCAGCGCGTTTTGAATTCAGTCTGACACAAAACGCCCAAAAGCACCCCCGCCTTGAATTTAAACCGCTTGTTCGCTGCCTGACCGCTGCGCAGCAGGCGCGAAAAGCGATGCCTGTGTTTCAGGTTGCAGGCGGGACGCTTTAGGGGCACCCGGCACTGCCGCAAGGCGGCGCCCGATGACGCCGGCGTGTCCTCCTGTCCCGGCCGGACAACTCTTCGCATTCTCCTTTTCGAAAATACCCTCCGGGGGGTCTGGCCCTGGCCAGGCGGGGGCGGAAAGCCCCCTCCGACGCCGCAGGATCAGGCAGGCAGATGGCAATTTCTGTGCGCATGGCAGGCCAGCGGTCTTGGCGATTGACGCGTCCGCTGAGGCTGCTAACAAGCGGTGATGCTGGAAATCTTCCTCAAGACCCTGCCGTTCTTTGCATTGATCGGCCTCGGATACGGGGCAGGAAAGACAAAGTTTTTCAGCGCGGAAGCCACGGCCTACCTGACCAAGTTCGTGTTCTACTTCGCTCTGTCCGCGATGCTGTTCAGGTTCTCCGCCAACCTCTCGATCTCAGAAATCTTCGATGCCCGCCTTGCAATGGCATATCTCTGGGGCACGGCTTCTGTCTACGGCATCGCGACCGCGGTCGCCTTTCTGCGTGGACTGAACGTGGAAACCGCAGCGATCGAGGCGCAGTGCGCATCCATCGGCAACACCGGATTTCTGGGTGTTCCCATGCTGGCGCTTCTGCTCGGACCCGAGGCCGTGGCACCGATCATCCTCGTGCTGACCATCGACCTCATCGTCTTCTCCTCGCTTCTGGTGATTTTGGTGACCGGATCGCGCGACGGGCGGATGTCGGTTGCGGTTCTCAGGACGGTCGGTCTGGGGCTCGTCAGGAACCCCATGATCGTTTCGATCGTGCTGGGCCTGTGCGTCTCGGCGTCGGAACTGCCGATTCCGCTACCGGTGAACGAATTCCTGTCGATTCTCGGCAATGCCGCTACGCCCGGCGCACTGTTCGCCATCGGGGCATCGCTGTCCGGCAAGTCGGCAGAGCGGTTGCAGATCGCGGGCTGGCTCAGCTTTTGCAAGCTGGTGCTGCACCCGCTTTTTGTGGCTGTCGCGGCCTATCTGTTCTTTCCGGTGTCGTCCTACCAGGCTGCGGTCGTCGTGTCCGCCGCCTCTTTGCCGGTGGCTGGCAATGTCTTCATACTGGCGCAGCATTACGGAGTGGCCCCGCAGCGGGTTTCAGCCGCGATCCTGATTTCCACGACGCTCAGCATCGTGTCGGTGTCGCTATGGATCGCCTGGGTGACCGGCGGCTGACTGCGCCGCATGTAGGGGTTGCCGCAGGCATGGGCGTTTAGTAGCCCGGTACAAAGTTCCAGAGGGAGAGACCCAGATGAAGACTGTTTCTGAAAACCGCTGTTTCGGGGGGACGCAAGGCGTCTACAGCCATACCTCCAAAGCCACAGGGGGCGAGATGACATTCGCCCTGTTCCTGCCCGAAGAGGCGAAAATGGGCGAGGTGCCGGTGTTGTGGTACCTTTCGGGGCTGACATGCACGCACGAGAACGCGATGACCAAGGCAGGCGCGCAGGGCTGGGCCGCCGAGCAGGGCATCGCCCTGGTGTTTCCCGACACCTCGCCGCGCGGTGACGATGTTGCCGATGACGACGCCTATGACCTGGGCAAGGGCGCGGGGTTCTATGTGAACGCGACCCAGGACCCGTGGAAGCCGCATTTCCGGATGTGGGATTACATCTGCGACGAACTGCCGGCCCTGCTGGGCGCAGAATTTGCCGTGGATCTGGAGCGGCAGGCGATTACCGGCCATTCCATGGGTGGCCATGGTGCGCTGACCATCGCGATGGCCCATCCCGGCCGATTCAAATCTGTCTCGGCCTTTGCGCCGATCGCCCATCCGACCCGGAGCGACTGGGGCCGCAAACAGTTGGGCGCCTATCTGGGCGCGGACGAAAGCACCTGGGTCAAGCATGATGCGGCCTTGCAGATGCGCGAGGTCGGCTTTGATGGCCCGGTGCTGATCGATCAGGGCAGCGCGGATCAGTTCCTGGACCTTCTCAAGCCCGAGGCGCTGGCCGAGGCCATGGCAGCCCGGCGCCAGGAGGGCGTGTTCCGCATGCAGAAAGGCTATGACCACAGCTATTTCTTCATGTCGAGTTTCATGGAGGACCATGTGACCTTTGCCGCCGAGGCGCTTTACGCGTGACAAAACTGTACATCGACGCCGATGCCTGCCCGGTCAAGGACGAAGCCGAGCGGGTGGCCACGCGCCACAAGGTGACGATGTATCTTGTCTGCAATGGCGGATTGCGCCCCTCGCGCAATCCGCTGGTCGAACTGGTGATGGTGCCCGACGGGCCCGATGTCGCAGACATGTGGATCGCCGAACGTGCCGGGCCAGGGGATGTCGTGGTGACCGGCGACATTCCACTGGCGGCGAAATGCGTGGCCGCCGGGGCACGGGTGCTGAAGCACAATGGGGAGTTGCTGACCGGAGCCAACATCGGCGCGCAGCTTGCGATGCGCGATCTCATGACCGACCTGCGCGCGGCGGACCCCTTTCGGCAAGGCAGCGGCAAAGGCTTTACAAAGGCAGACCGGTCCCGTTTTCTGGAGGCGCTGGAGAGGGAATTGCGCGCAGCGCTCCGGTCGGGCTGAAGCAAAACTTTTCGTAAAAGTTTTGCCAAGACTTTTATCAAAAGTCTTGGGGGTCGCGCGGGATGAAGAGGGCAGATGAAACCAGAAGCGGTGATCTTTGACATTGGAAACGTTCTGATCGAATGGCAGCCCGAACGCTACTATGACCGCGTGGTCGGGGCGGCGCGGCGTCGTGCGATGTTTGACGATGTCGATCTTCATGCCATGAACGACGCCGTCGACAGGGGTGCGGATTTTCGCCGGACGATCTACGAAACTGCCGATCGCCATCCGGACTGGCGTGACGAAATCCGCATGTGGCATGACAACTGGCTGGAACTGGCGACGCCCGAGATCCCCGGCTCTGTCGCGTTGCTGCGGGCCTTGCGCGCGGCTGATGTCCCCGTCTTTGCGCTGAGCAATTTCGGCATTGGCACTTTCAGCCTTGCCGAGCCTGTCTATCCGTTCCTGGCCGACTTCGACCGCCGGTATATTTCCGGGCATATGGGGGTGATCAAGCCCGATCCCGAAATCTTTGCCATGGTCGAGGCGGATTGCGGTCTGCCGCCGGAATCGCTTCTGTTTACCGATGATCGCGCCGACAATATCGCGGCTGCGACGGCGCGGGGATGGCAGGTACATCTCTTCGAGGGGCCGGAGGGGTGGGCAGACTGTCTGGCCGGTCATGGACTTCTGAGCACGTCTGACGCATGAGCGAGTTTCCCTGCGTCTCTTCCGGCTACGATGTCTCACGCCGTTGCGGGGTTGAGAGGGCGCCTGTCGTCCTTCCAGGCCACAGTTTCTTTAGGCAGGGCTTGGCAGCGGTCTGCGCCGTTCGCAGATTGGCAGGTGCACGATGGCGCTGAGCGCGCCGACGCCAAGGCCGATCCAGCACAGCCAGCCAAATTCCTCTGCAATCGGGATCTGGAACACGCCAAAGCTGGCGCGGATCGCAAAGGAGACAAGACTGATCGCGCAGCCGACCAGCAGCACCGGAGTATAGACTGAAGGGTGTGTGGGCATCTGTTCTCCGGCGGTTTGGCCGCACATCAGGCCACGGCGGGGGGCGTCAATTTCGAAGTTGTGCAGGACCGCATCACGGCCATTGATATAGCCGGGGGCCCTGCACCCCGGGGCTACACAAGCCGCGCAGGGCAATGTATGCGAGGGGCCATGGTTACAGTCACGGAACTTTACGAACGGCGCGTCGCCGAAGGGCGGCTGAACAGGGATGACGCCCAGGAGGCAGTCCTGCCCGAGTTCGAGCGTATCCGCGCCGCTCTAGCCGCACCGGTGAAGAAGGGTCTGTTCCGCAAGGCGCCCGAGCCGCCTGCGGGGCTATACCTTTGGGGCGGTGTGGGGCGCGGCAAGTCGATGCTGATGGATCTTTTTGTCGAGACGGTCGATGCGCCCGCGCGCAGGGTGCATTTCCATGCCTTCATGCAGGAGATCCACGCCCAGTTGCACGCAGAACGCAAGAAGGGAACCGAGGATGTGATCAAGCCGGTGGCGCGGAAGATTTCCGATGACCTGCGCCTGCTCGCCTTCGACGAAATGCAGATCACCGACATCACCGATGCAATGATCGTTGGTCGGCTGTTCGAGCAGCTTTTTGCGGCCGGCTGCGTGGTTGTCACCACCTCGAACCGGGTGCCCGACGATCTGTACAGGAACGGATTGAACCGGCAGCTTTTCCTGCCGTTCATCGAACTTGTCAAAGACAGGATGGTGGTGCACGAACTCGCCTCGCCCAAGGATCACCGTCAGGACCGGCTGGCCGGAGCGCAGGTCTATTTCACGCCCAACGATGCCGATGCACGGGCCGCGATCGAGCGGATCTGGAACGATCTGACGGGTGGAGAGGAAGAGGCGCTGGTGCTGCACGTGCAGGGCCGCAAGGTCGAACTGCCGCGGTTTTCCAGCGCAGTGGCGCGCACCTCGTTCTACGATATCTGCGGAAAGGCGCTGGGCCCTGCGGATTACCTCAAGCTGGCGGAAACGGTGCGGGTTCTGATCGTCGAGGATATTCCGATCCTGGGCCGGTCGAATTTCAACGAGGCCAAACGGTTCGTGACTCTGGTCGATGCGCTGTACGAGGCAAGGGTACGCCTGATCGTGAGCGCCGCGGCCAAGCCCGAGATGCTGTATGTCGAAGGTGTGGGGGCCTTTGAATTCGATCGCACCGCCAGTCGCCTGCGCGAAATGCAGGCTGAGGGCTGGGGGCAGTAGCGCCGCGCAAAAGCAGTGGCCCCGAGGGGCTAACGCGCGAAAGCAGGGGCCCCGTGGGGCCCCTGTCGCTGCTCTTTTTTTATTGGTTCTGCCTGTCGTTCGTACCGATACGGGACACCGCGCCATGCGGAGGCCGCAAATTCTGCATTGTCGGAAAGCCCCGGCCGGGGTTGCAGAACACCGTTCTGCCACGTGGCGCGACCATCCCCGTCGGCATCTTGTTTTGGGTCCTGCATCGGCCCGTCTGCGCGACTGTATCGAATCATATGCTGATGCACCGCCATCCGTCAACATTTAGTGCAAGGTGCAAGATTTTGTATGCGGAATTTTGATGATCGGTAGGGGTGGTAATCGGCGCATGTTTCGACGCGCCGGGGCAGGCAGTCCTAGCCGTTGCTGCGCAGGACGTGACCGGCCAGGTAAAGGGATCCGCAGATCAGGATGCGCGACGATGGATGTCGCGCGGCAATGGTGCGCAGGGCATCGGCAACAGAGCCCGCGGTGCAGGCGGACAGGCCGACGGCGGCCGCAATTTCGGCAGTTGTCTGCGCGGGAAGCGTGTTGACCTCGTCCGGGATCGAAACGGCTGTCAGGCTGTCGGCAACCTTGGCAAGCGGTGTCAGGTAGCCACGGACATCCTTGGTGTTGAGCATACCGCAGACCAGATGTGTCGGGCGTCGCGGCAATGAGGCAAGATGCTGTGCCAGCACTTCGCCCGCCGCCGGGTTGTGCCCACCATCGAGCCAGAGTTCAGCCTGCGGCACGATGTCGACCAAGGGTCCCTTGCGAAGGCGCTGGAGCCGGGCGGGCCAGTCGGCCGATGTCACGGCAGCCTCGCAGGCGGCCTCATCCGCGCCGAGATAGCGCAGGGCCGCCAGCGCGGCACCGGCGTTCATGATCTGGTGCGGGCCGGGAAGGTTCGGGAGCGGCAGGTCGAGCAGCCCCGTTTCGTCCTGAAACACCAGCCGACCCTGTTCCGTACCCACATGCCAGTGCTGACCATGGGCCAGCAGCGGCACGCCCAGCCGGGCGGCGGTGGCCTCGATCACCTCCATCGCGGCGTCTTGCTGCGGGCCGACGACACAGGGCACGCGGCGCTTTAGTATTCCGGCCTTTTCGGCGGCTATCTTGGGCAGCGTGTCGCCAAGATAGCTTTCGTGATCCATCGAGACCGGTGTAAGGATTGTGAGCTGCGGCGCGTCGACGACATTTGTCGCATCGAGCCGCCCGCCAAGACCGACCTCGAGCAGGGTGTGATCTGCCGGTGTGCGGGCAAAGGCCAACAGGGCGGCACAGGTCGTAATCTCGAAATAGGTGATCGGATGCGTGCCGTTGGCGGCGTAACATTCATCCAGGATAAGCGCGAGCTGCTCTTCGCCGATGAGTTCCCCGGACAGGCGGATCCGTTCGTGAAACCGGGCCAGATGCGGCGAGGTATAGGCATGCACGCGCTTTCCCGCGGCCTCGAGCCCGGCGCGGATCATCGCCTGGGTCGATCCCTTGCCATTGGTTCCGGCGATGTGGATGACGGGGGGAAGCCGGGTTTCGGGGTGGTCCAGAGCCGCAAGCAGATGCCACACGCGGTCGAGTGTGAGGTCGATGAGCTTGGGGTGCAGCGCCATCATCCGTGTGAGGATGTGGTCCGAGGAAAGGGCGATCATTTCTTCTTGGGCTGCCCGTCAGACCCGGCGGGTGTCTTCGCCGCGTCGATCGCGTTCGGAAGCATGTCCTCGGGCGGGGGCAGGTGGCCCTTGACCGGAGGCGGCATCCGCATGAGCATGCGGGTCACCGAGATAAGCTCGTCGCGCATCTTGCGACGGTCGGTCACCCGGTCGAGCATGCCGTGATCAAGAAGATATTCCGCGCGCTGGAAACCTTCAGGCAGCTTTTCGCGGATGGTCTGTTCGATCACGCGAGGACCGGCGAAACAGATCAGGGCGTTGGGTTCGGCGATCTGAACGTCGCCCAGCATGGCATAAGAGGCGGTGACGCCGCCGGTGGTCGGATGGGTCAGGACGACGATATAGGGCAGGCGCGCCTCGCGCAGCAACTGGATGGCCACGGTCGAGCGAGGCATCTGCATCAGCGAGAGGATGCCCTCCTGCATGCGCGCACCGCCGGCGGCGGAAAACAGGATCAGAGGCCGCTTGAGCCGCACCGCTTCCTGCGCTGCCTTCACGATGGCATTGCCGACATACATCCCCATCGACCCCCCCATGAAGGAAAAATCCTGTGCGGCGGCAACGATGGGCGTCTGCCCGATTTCGCCCAGGGCGACCAGCATCGCCTCCTTCTCGCCCGTGGTCTTCTGCGCGGACCGCATACGGTCGGGATATTTCTTCTGGTCGCGGAATTGCAGCGGATCCGAGATCGGGTCGGGCACTGCGACTTCGGAATAGTTGCCGGCATCGAACAGCGCCGCAAAGCGGTCGCGCGGAGTGATCGCCATGTGATGGCTGCAATTCGTGCAAACGTTGAGATTGTCCGAAAGCTCGCGGTGGAACAGCATTGTTCCGCACTCGTCGCACTTGGTCCACAAATTCTCGGGCACTTCACGGCGCGAGAAGATCGAGTTGATCCGGGGGCGAACGTAGTTGGCGATCCAGTTCATGTGCGTCGGTATCCCAAGGGGTCGTTTCCGGGTGTGATTTACGCCTGCGGCGGCGGAATTGCAATGCGACGCCCCATGCCAGGCGGGACGCAAAACTTTTCTGAAAAGTTTTGCCAAGAGTTTTTACAAAACTCTTGGGGCACCTGACGGTGCAATCCTTCTTGTGAAGGCAGGGTCGCTTGGGTATTCGGGGATGCAACCGCGTTACTCAGGGGGACAAGCCGTGCTCAAGCGTCCGTTCGACAAATCCAAACTTCCCAGCCGTCATGTGACCGAGGGGCCCGCCCGCGCACCGCACCGTTCCTATTATTACGCCATGGGCATGTCAGAGGCTGAAATTCACCAGCCGCTGGTCGGGGTCGCGACCTGCTGGAACGAGGCGGCGCCCTGCAACATCTCGCTCAACCGTCAGGCGCAGGCGGTCAAGCTGGGGGTCAAGCAAGCCGCCGGCAGCCCGCGCGAATTCACCACCATCACCGTCACCGACGGGATCGCCATGGGTCACGAAGGCATGCGGTCGTCGCTGGCCAGCCGCGAGGCGATTGCGGACTCGGTCGAGCTGACCATGCGGGGGCATTGTTATGATGCCCTCGTCGGGCTTGCCGGTTGCGACAAATCGCTGCCGGGGATGATGATGGCGATGGTGCGCCTGAACGTGCCGTCGGTGTTCGTTTACGGCGGCTCGATCCTGCCGGGCAAGGTGCCTGCGGGTGCCGATGTTCCGGCCGATTTCGCATCGCGCGACCTTACGGTTCAGGACATGTTCGAGGCGGTCGGCCGTCACCAGAATGGCACCCTCAGCGATGCGGCTCTGGAGATTCTGGAGCGCGTGGCCTGCCCCAGCGCGGGCGCCTGTGGCGGCCAGTTCACCGCCAACACCATGGCCTGCGTCTCGGAGGCGATCGGCCTTGCGCTGCTGAATTCCTCAGGCGCGCCGGCACCCTATGAAAGCCGCGACCAGTATGGCACGGCTTCGGGCATCGCCGTCATGGACCTGCTGGAAAAGAACATCCGCGCGCGGGATGTTGTGACCTTGAAATCGCTGCAGAATGCGGCGCGGGTCGTGGCCTGCACCGGCGGGTCGACCAACGCTGGCCTCCACCTGCCCGCCATCGCCCACGAGGCGGGCATCGACTTTTTCCTTGACGACGTCTGCGAGATCTTCCGCGACACGCCCTACTTTGTCGACCTCAAGCCCGGCGGACAGTTCGTGGCCAAGGACCTTTACGAGGCCGGTGGCGTGCCGGTGGTGATGAAGGAACTGCGCAAGGCCGGTCTTCTGCACGAGGATTGCATGACCGCCAGTGGCTTTTCGTTGGGCGAGGAGTTGGATCGCATCAAGGGCGAGGCGGACGGCCGTGTGATCCACACTGTCTCCAATCCGATCACCAAGACCGGTGGTGTTGTCGGGCTCAAAGGCAACCTTGCCCCCGGTGGCGCCATCGTCAAGGTCGCCGGCATGTCCCCCGAGGAACAGGTGTTCAGCGGCCCGGCGCGGGTGTTCGAATGTGAGGAAGATGCCTTCGAAGCGGTCAAGGCCCGCAACTACAAGGAAGGCGAAGTGCTGGTCATCCGCAACGAAGGCCCCAAAGGTGGCCCCGGCATGCGCGAGATGCTGTCGACCACGGCCGCCCTGTCCGGTCAGGGCATGGGCAAGAAGGTCGCGCTGATCACCGACGGGCGCTTTTCCGGCGCAACGCGCGGGTTCTGCGTGGGCCATGTCGGTCCCGAGGCGGCGCTGGGCGGTCCCATCGCGCTGCTGCGGGACGGCGACATGATCACGTTGAATGCGGTCACGGGCGAATTGTCGGTGGACCTGACCGACGACGAACTGGCCGCGCGCAGGAAGGACTGGGCCGGCCCGCGCGACACGATCTATGCCAGCGGCGCCTTGTGGAAATACGCGCAACTTGTGGGAGAGACCTACAAGGGTGCGGTGACCCATCCCGGGGCCGAAGCGGAAAAGCACATCTATATGGATCTGTGACAATCATGCGCGCTGTTCTGGGCATCGCCGTTCTCGCCGGTCTCTGGGTGGCGGGTTGTTCCGCGGGGGTTCCCAGCGGCGGCGGCGGTGCGCGCGGCTTTCTGGGGCAGGATCCTGATCCGGTGCCGCTCAGCCGTGCGACGCTTGCCGGGGGGGATGTGCGGCTGTCCGGACCTGCGGGGTACTGCATCGACCCGGACACGCTGCGCGTCGGATCGAACCAGAGCTTTGCCCTGCTGGCGAGTTGCCGCATCCTGTCCAAGGGGGCCGCAGGTCCACAGGTCGAACCGGTCCTGATCGTCGTGACCGTCGGAAATCGCGGGTCGGGTGATACCTTGCCGGCGCCGCAAAATCTGGCGGCGGTGGCGCAGGCGCCGCTGATCGAAGGCTGGACGCGAGAGGGACTTTCGCTTGCGCTGCTGGCACAGGGCGGCGACGCGGCATTCGAGGGTGGCGATCCGCGCTACTGGCGCGGTGCCTTCGTGCAGGGCGGTCGGCTGGTCGGTCTTGCGCTTTATGTTCCGAAAGGCAGCGCGGTCCTGGACGCGCAAGGGGCCGAGATGTTGCGTGTCCTGAGCGCGCAGGTGCGCACCGACAGTCCGAACCGCACGCAGGCAGGCGCGGACCAGGGACGTTAATCGAAAGAAAAGAGTTTGCCGTAATTCTGGAGCAGCCCCGAGACGCGGGCTGGTCGGACGGCGAAGGGGCGTGGAATGGCAGGTCAGGGCAGCGGCATCATGGACCGGCTGATCCAGCGCGCAGCGCTGCGGCGCTGGGCAAAAGCCGCACGCGCTGCGCCGGATACAGGCCTGCAACAGTTGCGCCGGGACCGGCTTGCCGCGCGCAGGCTCAGGCAGCATCTTGATTCCCTGATCCATGTTGCCGAGGCGCGGCTTGCCCTGCCCACGGTCGGCAATCAGGCTTTTCCCAAACCGCATGACGCCGACTGGTCCTGGCGACCCGAACTCTGGTGCGGGCCGTCGGCTTGGCCCGGGGTGGCATCCGTCCCGCAAAAGTCGATGCTGGGCGACGAAGTCACGCTGTTTCACGACTGCGCCCATTCGGAACTGTGCCTGCGCCAACTTCGCAACACCCGAGCGGCGGATCTTGCGGCCTACGGCCTGCGCATGGACGTGTTCCGGTTCGATGGCTGTTATTTTTCTCTGGCGGTGGATCTTCCCGAGGCGGGGGTGCGCGGGCTGAAGCGGCGGCATCTGATCCGGGTCGAGGCGATTGTCGAGATGGAGAAGCCGATCGAGATCTTCGCCAGACTGAACATCCGGCACGGACCCAACACCGAACAGATCGTGCGGGAGTTGCCGCTGCAAGAGGATAAAATCCGGGTCGAGTTCGATCTGGCCTATACCAAGCTCAACGAAAAGCGGGTGGACCGGATGTGGCTGGATCTGATCTTTGAACGCCCGCAGATGAATCAGGTGGTGCTGCGGGATCTGACCTTCAGCCGCCGCCAGCGGGCCGAATTGTGAGCGGTGCGGGAACGTGGGCGCAGATGGTGCAGGATCATGGCAAAGTATGAACTGACGAAGACACGGTTCCTTGAGGGGATCTGGGAAGGGGTGATCGCCGCTGAACCGCGCGACGCGCCGCCGCCCGAAGTGCTGGTGACGTTGCTGGATCAACCGGTGCGCGGGGTTCTGGTGACCGAGACGACCGAACCCGGCCGATGGCTGGTCGAGGTGCCGGTGCCGGTGGAGGCGATCGGCGACGGTGTGCACACCTTTCTGATCCGCGACGCCGCAACCGAGGTTGTTCTGGAAAGCTTCACCCTGATTGCCGGAGAGAGCCTTGGGGATGACATCCGGGCAGAGGTCGCGCTGCTTCGGGCAGAGCTCGACATGATGAAGCGCGCATTCCGGCGGCATTGTATCGAGACGATGTAGGCATTGCGAGCAGACGTATGTCAGACGTGATGGCCTGGCGCGGGGACGGATTTCACAAGCCCGTGCGCGTCCCGATGATCCTGCCTTGGGTCACTCAGGTTGACCTTTTCGCCCCTTGGGTGCAGTAGGTCGGTATCCCATGCAGGATCAAATCATGTCCCCGTTCCGTGGCGTCGCACTGAAGCTGGCCTCTGTCTTTCTGTTCATCATCATGGCCTCACTGATCAAGGCGACGGCGTCCCGGATTCCGGCGGGGGAGGCGGTGTTCTTCCGATCCCTGTTCGCGATGCCGGTGATCATCGGCTGGCTCGCGATGCGGCAGGACCTGTCCACTGGTTTCAGGGCAAAGAACCCGATCGGGCATGTGATCCGGGGTGTGGCTGGGGTGGCTGCCATGGGCACGAGTTTTGCCGCTCTGGGACTGCCTGTCTCTTATACACATCT